>JBBAJN010000002.1:77694-116583 GCA_040404045.1 Chitinophagaceae bacterium | reverse complement strand
AGTGCCGGTCGGAACGCTTCTTGACAAAATAAGCCTGGTAGATATCGTAGGTGAATACCGAGTTGAACGCTGTCACATTGCCCGCCATACCACTCATGAACGATGCCAGCAAGGCCGTAATGCCTACGCCCATCAATCCGCTGGGATAGTAATGGGTGATCAGTGATGGCAGTGTCATGGTGTAATCCATATTACCAGCCGCATCAGTAGGAATAGAATAGCCCTTATCCGCCATGGCTGGTTGGGAGAGCGCAATAGCCACAACGCCAGGCAACACCACGATCAAAGGCATAAACATTTTTGGAATGGCTGCCAGTATCGGAGTGCGTTGCGAGGCATTCATATTCTTGGCGATCATCGCCCGCTGCACCACCAGGAAGTCGGTGCACCAGTAGCCAAATGACATGACGAAGCCGAGGCCAAAAATGAGGGACATGAAATGAATGCCCATTGGATTACTGTCAGCACTACCCATATACTGCCAGGCATGCGTCAGCTTAGGATCCAGGTTTGCCTTGACCTGTTCCCATCCTCCGGCATCCTGGAGGGCAACGATCACCAACGGCGAAAGCCCGAGCACGATCAGGAAGAACTGCAATACTTCGTTATACACAGCGCTGGTAAGACCCCCTACAAACGTATAAATGAGGACAATTCCGGCTGCTATCCAAATGGAAACGTCAAAATCCCAGCCCAATACCACCTCCAGCAACTTGGCCAGGGCAAACAGGGAAATGCCCGATGAAAACACCGTCATCACCGCAAACGTGATGGCATTCAAGCCCCTGGTCTTCTCGTCGAACCGCAGGAAAAGGTATTCCGGAACGCTTCGGGCATGGCTGCCATAGTAAAAAGGCATCATGAAAACCCCCAGGAAAATCATGGCGAAAATCGCCCCCACCCAGTAAAAATGCACGGTCATGATCCCGTACTTGGCGCCCGAGGCCACCATACCCAGCACCTCCTGGGCACCCAGGTTGGCTGAAATGAAGGCCAGACTCGTGATCCATAACGGGATGTTCTTGCTGCTGTTGAGGAAGTCGTTCGACGACTTGATCCTTTTCTTGATGATGAATCCCACGGCCACCACAAAGGCGAAGTAGAGGATGATCACCAGGTAATCGGCTACATGTAATTTCATGAGTAGTTGAGTCTTGAGAATGAATATGGGAAATGAATATATTCTATTCTTTCGAAAAACCCGCTTCCCCGTTGGCCTATAGGAGGCTACTGCCAAAAGCCCAGGCTATCATAATGAACACGGAAACCTTTGCAAATACTGAGAAAATCTATACATTTATAGTCACTTTTTCACCTATTTCAATTGCAAAGCAATGTCTGACAACAAGTTCACAGAAAAGGAGCTCAATCCGTTGTCGAGTCTGGACGTCTGGGAAGATGATCTTCTCGAGAGGTATCCCGACCCGGAGTCGATCGCTACCGCCAAAAAAACTGATGAATACAGGAATTACGATGATCCGGTCAGGGATACTGTGCGTGAGTTCTATCGCTTGAACCACACCTACCAGACCTATGATTTCGTAAAGCAAAAACAGAAAGAATATCTCGCTTTCGATAAAAAGGAAATGCCCGTTTGGGATGCTTTCCAGTTTCTCAACCAGCTGGTAGACGATTCTGACCCGGATACGGACCTGGATCAGTTCCAACACCTGTTGCAAACCTCAGAAGCTATCCGCAGAGATGGTCACCCAGACTGGATGGTGCTTGTAGGTTTGATGCACGACATGGGTAAAGTGCTTTGCCTCTTCGGCGAACCCCAGTGGGCCGTGGTTGGTGATACCTTCCCCGTGGGCTGCGCATATTCAGACAAGATCATCTACCCCGAATATTTCGTCAATAACCCCGACTATAACGATCCCAGGTACAACACCAAATACGGTGTATACGAACCCAACTGCGGTCTCCGCAACGTGGATATGAGCTGGGGACACGACGAATACGTGTATCATATGCTGAAAGGTCGTATTCCTGAAGGAGGCCTGTATATGCTGAGGTACCACTCGTTCTACGCATGGCACCGTGAAGGCGGTTACGATCATCTGCTGGATGACCACGACAGGGACATGCTGAAATGGGTGAAGCTCTTCAACCCCTATGATCTCTATTCCAAGAACCCCGAGCCACCAGATTGGAACAAACTGAAAGGTTACTATACAGAACTCATCCAGAAGTATCTTCCGGAGACACTGAAGTTCTAGTTGAGGCCCATAATACTGAATGCGGTAATGATGTCATTACCGCATTTTTTTTGCCCAAGCCCGCCCTGGTGCATGGGTCTTGCAACCTATCACACGGTTCTCAATTCGCCCCCATCGAATGAGCAGGAGCAAGCTTATCCGCCTGCCTGATATGCCGCTCATTGTGCGCCACGATGAAACGAAACGTATCGCCCAGGTTCATGCGAATCCAGCTGGCTATGGACGTTGGGATCCTGATCCTGGTAAGATCCCTCTGCCGGGCGATGTTCATCATACCCAAAAAATCCTCCTGCTGCCTGATGAATTCAGCTACAACAGCCTTTGCATCCAGCTCGCGGGACGGCCGGTGGGCCTTGAAAGCCTTCATCTTCATCTTGCCGGTTTCCGGATCAAGTGATTTCGTGAATTTATCGCCCAGCCAGGTACTGCGATACTCGCCACTGGCTTTAGTGTTGTGCTCCATGGCTTTCCGCATTTTGGGAAAGTAGACATGTCCATAACCGTTGAGGTGATCAAGGCATTGGGCAATGCTCCATCCGCCGTCCGGGGCGGGCTTCAGCATTTGCTCATCCTCCATGTTCTGATATAAAGCGATCGCCTTGCTGATATGAGCCTCTGTGACCTCCCCCAACTGATCCAATAGCTCGTTTGATTTGATCTTCATAACATTCATTTACAACACAAAATTCGGGAGGCACCCGCTGAGAAATCTTGGTAAACACCAAGAAATTCAGATCCTGATCTTATTGATCAGCTTCGAGAAATTCGTGGGGTCCATCCCCAGGTAGCTCGCCAGGTATTTGTGGGGGACCAATTGCAGGATATGGGGACTGCGTTTGAGGAGTGAACGGAATCTGTCTTCCGAAGAAAAGCATTGTATCTCTACCAGCCTTTCTTCCAGTCCGCCCACTACACCACTCAATCCCTTTCTCACCAGTGTTTCAATACTATGATGCTTTTGCATCAGTCCATTGAACTCAATAAATGAAGTACGCAGGAAGGACGAAGGTGTAAGCGTTTCGAAAAAATACCTTGAAGGAGCCTGCAACAAAAAAGAATCCAGTACGCCAGCAAATGATGGGGGATAGGTAAACAGGATGGTAGCTTCACGATCCAGCTCATCTTCATAGTACACGCGCTGAACACCATCCAACACCACATACAAGTACTTCTCCACGTTTCCGGATAATGTCAGTTTTTCCTTTCGACCACATGCAACAAGTGTCCAGATAGACAAAAGATCTTCCATTACCTCTTCCGGAAGAGGATGAATCGCGTTGGTCAATTCCCGTAACATGGATCGCCCATTTTTCATCATGCCAATTTAATCATTAGGCTCTATTCATAATGGTTTTAAAGCATAGCTGATGATTACTTTAACATCAAGTGGCACAGATATTGAAACCTTATACAGTAACCTAATAAAATTCAACTTAAATACTATGATCAAAAAAATCGCACCTCACCTTGTATTTTTCTTAACTGTTTTTTGCGCTGCGTCCTGTGATAAAGAAGAAAGTTCGAATAGCAATGTTGAACTAAACAAAGAAAATGAAGCGGTTTTCTTAATCATTGATGAAGAAAGTATCGACAATGGCAATCAGCCTAACAGTTTTTCCGAAACAGACGTAAACGATCAGTTAGCCACCGTCGGTCAACGGAGGGTGCTCGACTATTTTCAGAAGAATGTGGGGAAGAGCATAGATCTTTTTACTGGCCAGGTTGGCGATGAAGGCTGGCATGCAAAAAGATCCATTCCCTCGACATGGATACCAGTTGGTCCAACACAAAATGGGGCAAGGAATTTTCTCCAGGCAGGTCCCGGCCTCGGTTCAGGCACTCGTGATGACAATAAGGAAGTATTGCTGGACAAGATTCCTAATGTAACACCCTTGAGAGCAACGGCACTGGCCATGCTTGTAGGGAAAACAGTGCTTGCGGTAGTCTACGATGGAGATGTCAATATAAACTACTCACCTTTAACCGGGAACCTGATGGGTGCAAATCTTGGCGTTGTGGCTTTTGATGTGATCAAAGTGACGGAACGAAAAGATGCCTCCACCTCATCACTACCGAGGATAACTGTGGTGATCCGTAACGTCAATGAAATAACTCCCCGTAGCCTGGTACTTTTTGCCAATGCTCCCGTCCCTAGTTCATCCTCCGAACCTTTTGATAAAGTACCTCCAGCGACAGCGCCAACCATTCAAACGGTTGCCGCTCAATAGTCAACTTATATTGACAGTCTATCCAAATTCGAAAACTGCAAAAGACCTCCTTTTCCTGGAGGTCTTTTTCGTTAGATCGGCGATGAGAAATGATGCAGAATGAAAGTTTGAAACAACTTAGTGGCACCGGAAGGTCTTGATTCAGCTTAACTTACCGGAATTGTATTCACATCAAACAATAATATTATGTCATTTGAAAGTAGATTTTCTGAGCAGGAACAAGTACTGTTAAGCAGTCTTCCTACACTGGTGGGTTCAGTGATGACCTTTGCAGAAGGTAGTGGTATGAGCACCATCATGGAAATGATGGCCAGTTCCCGAACAATGCTGGAGGGCTCAAAGCAGTTCGCCAGTAATGAGATCATTTCCGGAATCCTGCCTAATATGACCAGCACCTCTGAAGCCATGTCGGAAGCGAAGGAACTTCGCAATAAAGTTCAGTCGCACCTGAAAACCCATGAAGTGGATTCCAAGGATGAATTGATGAGTCAGGTATTGAATGATTGTAAAAAGGCCAGTGAGCTCTTACAGGCTAAGGCCACTCCACAGGAAGCTGAAGAATACAAGAAATGGACCCTGAACATTGCAGAAGCTGTGGCAAAAGCAGCAAAAGAAGGTGGATTTCTGATGTTTGGTGGAACACAGATCAGTGATGGTGAAAAGAAACTGTTCACTGATCTTGCCGAAGCACTCCAAGTGCAGCGATCACTGGATTAACCTTAAGGAAAATGAATTTAGCGAACCCCCTGATGACTCAGGGGGTTTTTCATTACCGCTCCAAACCCGAAAGGCATAAAAGGCACTGACCTTGGTCAGTCTTTATGATGACTACTATAACAGCACGTCAGGCGATTTTCGGGTACCTTCACCACATGAATGGGCTTTCACAGCAACAGGTTTTGGAGAATCGTAATCGGTTCGGCTCCAATGCCATGGAGTTGCAGGAAGAACGCGTGTTGCTGAACGTCTTGAAAGAGATCGTACTGGAGCCCATGTTCATTCTGCTTCTCATTGCCTGCGTGATATACTTTGTTACCGGTTCATACCAGGAAGGCACGATCATGCTGATCTCCATTTTCCTGGTCGCCGGTATCTCTATTTTCCAGGAGTATAGGAGTCGTAATGCCGTTCAGGCCCTGAAAAAATTGTCCCAGTCGCACGTAAAGGTGATCCGTAACGGGATCGAAGAAGACATCCTAATTGAAGAAGTTGTTGTGGAAGATATCATGATGATCGAAGAAGGTGAGATCATATCGGCAGATGGAGTATTGCTCCAGGCCCGCGATTTTTCCATCAATGAATCCATCCTCACCGGTGAATCTTTTGCGGTGTTTAAGAATACGGATGCAACTGTCTACCGGGGTACATTAGTGGCCAGCGGAAATGCCACTGCCCGCGTAACGGCCGTTGGACTTAACACCAGGTTCGGGGAAATAGGACTCGCAGTGAAGGAAGTGAAGGTGGAAAAAACACCTTTACAAAAACAGATCAAAGCCTTTGTGAAGAAAATGGTGTGGATCGGAGCTGCTGCTTTCGTACTGGTCATCATGGTCAAGTATATCCAGACAAGCGACATGCTTCATTCCCTGATGCACGGACTAACGCTTGCCATGAGTATTCTGCCCGAAGAGATTCCCGTCGCTTTCTCTACATTCCTTGCCCTCGGTGCCTTCAGACTGCTAAAGAACAAGATCATTGTCAAACAACCGCAGTACGTGGAAACGCTTGGAGCCGCAACAGTGGTCTGCGTAGATAAAACGGGAACGATCACGGAAAACAGGATGAGTATTTCCGGTTTGTATGATGGGTCAACGAAAAGAATAATTGATGTAACCGATAATGGCAACAAAGACCTTCTGCCAAAGGAACTCATTGAATTCGCCATGTGGAGCAGCGAGACCAAACCTTTCGATCCCATGGAGCAAGCCATTCATCAACTCTATGTAGAGACCGCGCTGGAAGACAAAAGAACGGGCTATCAGCAAGTTCATGAATATCCCATCGGTGGCAATCCCCCAATGATGACCCATATCTTCCAAAACCAATCAGAAGAAGTGGTCATTGCAGCCAAAGGCGCGCCAGAAAGAATACTTCGGCAAAGCAATCTGGCAGACGATGAAGTCAAAGAAATCGAGCATCAGGCGCTGGAATATGCCAGTCAAGGTCTTCGTGTCCTTGGAGTTGGAAAAGCAGTTTGGGATGGTAAAGACTGGCCTGATGTACAAGACAGGTTTCGCTTTACATTCCTGGGACTGATCGCCTTCCAGGACCCGCCGAAAGAGAACATTCGTGAAACGATCGAGACGTTTCGCCGGGCCGGTATTTCAGTAAAAATGATCACGGGTGATTACGCAGAAACCGCCCTCGCCATTTCCAAACAGGTGGGTCTTAGTGACAACGATGAAGTGATCTCGGGAGCAGAGGTGTTGAAATTAGAACCTCAGGAACTCCAATCAAAATTAAGCAGGGTAAACATTTTCGCGCGGATGTTCCCTGAGGCAAAATTAAAAGTGATCAATGCATTGAAAGAATCCGGTGAAGTGGTGGCCATGACGGGCGATGGTGTAAACGACGCGCCGGCATTGAAGGCGGCCCATATTGGTATCGCGATGGGCCAGCGGGGTTCGGAAGTGGCCAAAGGAGCAGCATCACTCATCCTGACCGATGATGACCTGGCCCACATGACCGATGCCGTTGCACTTGGAAGAAAGATCTACGATAACTTAAAAAAAGCGATTCAATACATCGTATCCATTCACATTCCCATCATCCTGATCGTAATGCTGCCCCTTTTGTTGGGTTGGGCATTTACAGAGATCTTCACGCCGGTACACGTCATCTTCCTGGAACTCATCATGGGACCCACATGCTCCATCATTTATGAGAACGAACCGATGGAGCCCGGAACGATGGAGCGGGCACCACGACAAATGAGCGCTACTTTCCTTTCGTTCCGTCAACTCATTACCAGTATCATCCAGGGACTGTTGATCACGGCCGCCTGCCTTGGAGTAGGCTACTATGGACTTGCTGAAGGAATGGAAGATGCATATGTACGTACCCTGATATTCATTACACTGCTTTTCAGCAACATCTTCCTGACACTGGTCAATCGTTCGTTCCGATATTCCGTGTTCACCACCATTCGCTATTCAAATGCCCTGGTGCCCCTGATCATTGGTATTACACTGGCATTTATTGCTGTAGTCCTGACCGTACCTTTCATGCAACAGCTATTTGGCCTGTTAAGCTTATCATGGAACATGATCGGCCTCTGCATAGGAGCAGCTTTTGTCGGGACGTTCTGGATGGAACCGGTGAAAGCAATGTTCAAAAGACAACACTAAAGGCCTTCATGAATAGGAGTATTTGAAGATCGATTTCCCTAATTTTAAATCAAATCCCATTCATGCGTTTATTCATTCTCCTGCTTATCCTGCCATGCACCGTATGGTCGCAGTTGCCCGCTGCTGATCCGGAATCTGTGGGCATATCTGCTGAACGCTTGTCGAGGCTTGACCAATTTGTACAGCGTTATATCAACGAAGGCCGGTTGAACGGGACCACGGGGATCATCCTGAAAGACGGTAAGATCATCTATCATAAAGCATTTGGCCAGAGCGATATGGACACGAAGGTTGCCATGCAGAAAGACCAGATCTTTCGCATAGCCAGCATGACCAAACCGATCGTGAGCGTAGCGGTGATGATGTTATGGGAAGAAGGAAAATTTGCGCTGGAAGACCCCATTTCCAAATTCATCCCAGCCTTTAAGAACACCCGGGTATTGGACCGATACAACCCTACAGATACCAGCTTTACCACCCTGCCAGCGAAGCGGGAGATCACCATCAGGCATTTACTGGCTCATACTTCAGGTATTGGCTATGCACAGATCGGATCGCCCTATGCCAATGCCATTTACAAAAAGTATAAGATCAATGGTGGCATCGGCACCCCTTACGGATCCCTGAAGCAAATGATCCCCCGCCTCGCTGAATTGCCTTTGTTCAACCAACCGGGTGAAAAGTTTCTTTACGGTCTGAATACGGACGTCCTCGGTTACCTGGTGGAAGTGGTGAGCGGTTTAACGCTTGACAAGTTCTTACAGCAGCGGATCTTTGAACCCCTGGGCATGAAAGACACCTATTTCTATCTGCCGACCGAGAAACAGTCGCGCTTGGTCCAGCTTTATAAACAGGGCGATAACGGCAAAATATCGCCGTATAAGGACAGGCTAAGTGTAGATGGAGACCCCAACTACCCGCTCGTGAAAAATGGTGAGTACTTGTCGGGCGGTGCGGGACTGAGCTCCACTGCATACGATTATGCCCTTTTCTGCCAGATGCTGATCAACGGCGGCACTTTGAATAACAAAAGGCTCCTATCGCCCCACACCATTGAGCTGATGACTACCAACCAGATCGGCAAATTCCTGATGTGGGACAATGCCGATGAAATCCGCCAATTCGGACTGGGCTTTGGCCTATATCTCGAAAAAGCTAAAGCTGCACTTCCCGTTGGAGAAGGAAGTTACACCTGGGGCGGCATGTTCGCCACCCATTTCTGGATCGATCCTAAAAACAAACTCGTGGTGGTGTTCCTGCGAAACCTTTGGCCCACCCAGGACTGGGACTTTGAGGACCGGATCAAGCCAGTCATTTACCAGGCGCTGAGTAATTAACTAATTGGCTAATTAGCTCATTGGCGGATAAAGACAATTGGCCAATGAGCTAATCAAGGTCGCTTGGATATATTGAATAATTGCAATACCTTCTCCCGGATAGCTAATCTTCAATCCTTAACATCTGACCAATGATCAAAAAACTCCTCAAATGGACAGGTATCACCATCCTTTCCATCGTGGTACTAATCACTGTTGCTGTTCTATTCCTCCGGAACAGAAAATTTGATGCGCCTTACCCGGATATCCACGCTTCGAAAGACAGCGCTGTCATTGCCAAGGGCAAATACCTGGTGATGGGAGCCGCGCATTGCGCCGACTGCCATGGCGCCGTGGGCACAGAAGCACGGGTTGACGCTGGCGAAGAAGTTCCCCTCACTGGCGGCAAAGTGTTTGTCATCCCACCCGGCAAGATCTATCCCAGAAACATTACGCCAGACCCAACCGGCATTGGAAACCTGAAAGATGAAGAGATCGCGCGTTCACTCAGGTATGGCGTTGGCACCGATGGTCGTGCCATCTTCGACTTCATGGCATTTCACAATACGAGCGATGAGGACATGACTGCCATTATCTCTTACCTGCGTTCCCAGAAGCCCGTGAAGAATGAAGTGCCCCAAAATGAATACACGGTCATGGGCAGCATCCTGAAAGCATTCGTGATCAAACCAGCAGGCCCCTCTGTCGAGATTCCAAAATCGGTACCCGTAGACACTACGGTGGCATACGGAAAATACCTGGCCTTCAGTGTAGCCAACTGCCGCGGCTGCCATACCAACAGGGACCTGAAAACAGGAGCATTTGTAGGAAAAGAATACGCCGGCGGTTTTGAAATGGAATCGATAACAGATCCTACAAACTACGTGGTGTACACTCCCAACCTGACACCGGATCCAAAAACCGGAAGGCTTCATGGATGGACGGAAGAGATGTTCATCAAACGTTTCCGTGAAGGAAAGAAAATTCCCCATTCACCCATGCCCTGGGGGCCTTTCAGCCGAATGAATGAAGGTGATCTCAAAGCCATCTATCGTTACCTGCAAACTGTTAAGCCGGAAGAAAACCTGATCGAAAACATATTGGTGAAGAAATCTTAGGAAGCCAGTGCCCAAGGGCTAATTGGCTAATTGGCTGATTGGCTGATTGGCTGATGAGTATGTGTTGCACTATTCGGCCTCTACTACTGTGAACATCCACTTTACGGGGTTGTTCCAGCCGTTGGCTTTGAAGGAACCGACCGGGAGCTTCACGAGAATACGGTTCCAGCCCTTTTTCATTGTGACTACAGTAGGTTTTCGATATTCGTAGCCTTCATCGATGAGGGGGATCTCAGGTTCCCCTTTTTGGCCTGCACGGGCCCATTGCGGTGGCTGAATCTCAGTACCATTGACGAAAACTTTTGAACCCAGGTTACTCCATTGGCCTTCCGGGGGCGAATCGGTGTTATAGGATCTCGAGAAATTATTAAACCCTATCCAGTATGGCTTTGTGGTATCAACATCACTCCAGACCATTCTTTCTGCATACCAGGTGGTCTGTTCACGCGCAGCATCCAATGCGCCTTTCACCAGCGGATCCCAAAAATGCCTGAGCACAACCGTGGCTCCCATGACTTCCTTTGCCGCTGCAAGCCCTTCGCCATCCAGCTCCGGCTTGAAGCGCATGGCCAGATCGCCCTGATTCTCATAGGGCCCATATAATTTCCATATGAGGCCCGATTGCCGCTGGTATAAAAATGGCTTATCCGAAAAATATCGTTGCTTGTGGTCCATCAGCCTTTGTTCAAACAACGTAAAGCCCTGATCCGACGCCTCTGCCTGGGTAACCCAGCCATGTTTTCCGCCACCCTGCCAGGAGCGTTCGGCAAAACTGAGCATGGCCGGGTAGACCGGATTCATCGTCATCAGATCTGATTCATCGCGCACCTTCCTGTCGTGCCACAAACAGAAAATGCCGCCCAGGGCATACCCATTGCTTTCCGCAACACCACCGATCTGCCTGCTGTAGATGGTAGCAACAGCTTCATGCGGATCCATATGGTTCAGGTACAAATGCCTGGAGTCTATATAGGGTGCTTTCTTATCCGTAGGCACATCGCGCATCCAGAGCTGCCTGATGGTCGTTGGCAAATGATTCCCACCAGGATCCCAGCCAAGGACTTTTTTACCCATGGCGATCATATCGCTGGTCAGGTCGGGCAGAAAGCTGGAGTCCCTGATCTTCACTTCATCGCCGCCAATATGTATATAGGGCAGGTCATAGGTTTCACAAAAACGCTTCATGATCTTCCTGATCTCGGCCTTGCCTTTCTCCGATTGCATATCGGCGCCTATGGCCCTGGTGAATGCAGCACTATGCCCAGGCATGTCGATCTCAGGCACCATCAGGATATGCCTTTCCCTGCAATAGGCGATCAATTCCCTCATCTCGGCAACACTGTAAAAAGAACCGGGGTTTCGAATCATGGTCGACGAAGAAACCAGCTGCGGGTATCCCGGTATCTCTACCCGCCAGGCAATGTCTTCCGTAAGGTGAAAATGAAAGATGTTCAACTTATACGCCGCCATCACATCGATCTGCTGCTTAAGCAACTGTACCGACATGAAATTCCGGCCCACATCAACCATATAGCCCCGCCAGGGAAACGCAGGCTGGTCAACGATCTCAACGGCAGGCACAGCGTCCTGCACTGCCAGCTGCCGAAGCGTTTGAATGCCATAGAAGACACCCCGCGCATTGGCGCCGCTGATGCTGATGCCATCTTTATTGATGCTCAGTTGGTACCCTTCCTCATGTTTAATGGAGCGATCGGTACGCAGCACGATCGCATGGGCCATGGGCTTTGCAGAGATCTCCGCATCCACGCCTTTCTCCTTCAGCCAGATCTTAAGCCCGAGCGATTCCTGTTCGAGTTCGGGTTCGCTGGCAACAATATTCCTGCAGTGCTTCAGCGAAAATTCCCGTTCCTTCCGCTGCAGCTGTTTCGGAAAAGGAATCAACGAAGGATCTTCCGGTACCGATTGCCCAACGCAGTTGATCAGCGTAAACAGGAGGACAACGAGTATGGTAACGCGCATGGGTAACCGATCTAGCTGACAACATTAACCGGACTGCCCCCAATATATGCTTTTGTATTGCTCACCACGATATCCATCAACCGGACCCTGGCCTCTTTTGTGGCCCAGGCAATATGTGGGGTGATGATGCAATTTTTGGCTGATAATAAAGGATTATCAGGCGGCGGTGGCTCCTTCGACAATACATCTATTCCAGCCCCTGCGATCAGCCCTTCGTTCAATGCATCGGCAAGGTCCTGGTCAACGATCAAGGGCCCACGTGAGGTATTGAGTAAAAACGCAGACGGCTTCATGAGCTTCAGACTTTCCTTATTGATCATGCCTGTAGTATCCGGAGTCAGGGGACAATGCAGGCTGACCACGTCTGATTGCGCCAACAACTCCTCCACCGAAGCCCAGCGAAAATCAGTGCGATGACTTTGATCCGTACGCGTTCTGCTATTGCCAATAACCTTCATGCCAAATGCAGAAGCCACATCGCCCACCTTCTTTCCAATATCTCCAAATCCGATGATGCCCATGGTTTTGCCAGAGAGCTCGATCAGCGGGTAGTTCCAGAAACAGAAATCAGGTGAGCGAGACCAATCGCCATTCTTAACGGCGGTGCTGTGATGCTGCACGTGCAGCGTAAGTTCCAGCAATAACGCAAAACTGAGTTGCACTACGGAGTTGGTGCCGTAACCGGGCACATTGGACACCACAATACCCAAATCCCTGGCAGCTGCAACATCAACGCAGTTATAGCCCGTAGCCAATACTCCAATGAATTTTACATTGGGCAGCTGCTCCAGGATATTCCTGCCCAGCGGTTCCTTATTGGTGAATACGATCTCCGCATCCTTACAACGTTCAACGATCTGGTCCTGCCTGCTTCGGTCATAAACCGTCAACTCGCCCAATGCTTCCAGTCCCGACCAGCTGAGGTCTCCGGGATTCAAAGAATAACCTTCAATAACAACAATTTTCATAACTATATATTACTTAGGAACTATACGCAGGAATCAACCATGGTAGAAGGTATGCCTGTATCATCGTAATGATGCAGATCAACAGCAACAGGATGAAGCTGTGCTTAACGGTAAAACTAAACAGTTCAGATTCTTTGCCCACTAAATTGCCCGCTGCCGCTGCAACAGCTATAGACTGGGGCGAGATCATCTTACCCACCACGCCCCCCGATATGTTGGCGCCCACGGTTACAACGGGATCAACGCCAATCGATGACGCCGTAGTGGACTGGATCTTGCTGAATAAAGCATTGGACGATGTATCCGATCCCGTGATGAACACACCCAGCCATCCCAACAGTGGCGCGAAAAAAGGAAACATCCAACCCGTTTTTGAAAGCGCTTCAGCCATGGTCAATGAAATACCAGCTGCATTCACGAGGTAGGCGAAACCCAGAATAGACATGATGGTGATGACGGGATACTTCAACTGCCTCAATGTATCAACAAAAATTTGCAGGGCGATGGAAGCCTTTACACGGAGTAAAACGATCGATAACAACGCTGCAATCAGGATCGCTGTTCCTGAAGCGGATATGAGATTCAATTTAAATACCTGCGCAATGGGTTCACCGGTATCACCGCTGAGGATCTGGCCGTCATAACCTGGCAGGGAAATGCTGATCTGACCCCAGGAATTAAAAAAATCCTTTACGGGCTTAATGCCCCATACCAGCACCATCACGGTCAGTATGATGAACGGAGACAGCGCTCGAAGGATCTCCGGCGTTTTGTAATGATGCACTTCTTTCATGTCGACTGCCGGCTCATCGCTGAACCGCCAGATATTCCTTGGTTTCCAGACCTGCAGAAAAATGACCAGGGCTACAATGGAAGCCAGGGCTGCAATGATGTCGGGAAGTGCTGGGCCGAGATAATTTGAGGTGAACCATTGAAAGAATGCAAAGGACACGCCTGACACCAGGATGGCTGGTAAAACTTCGACCGCTTTCTTCCAGCCGGACATCAGCACGATCAAATAGAAAGGCAACACCAGCGATAGCACTGGCAGGGTTCTTCCCACCATCTGCGAAATGGCCATTTCAGGAAGTCCGGATACCTGTGCAGCTACCGTGATCGGGATCCCAATACTTCCGAAAGCCACGGGAGCCGTGTTTGCAATCAAACAGATCCCGGCGGCATAGAGGGGATTAAACCCCAGGCCCACCAGCATGGCCGCCGTTATGGCCACCGGTGTTCCAAATCCCGCAGTCCCTTCGAGGAAGGCACCAAAAGAAAATGCGATCAGCAAGGCCTGCAACCGCCTGTCCGCCGTCACCGTGGCCATATAATACTTGATCACCTCGAACTGACCCGTCTTCACGGTGATATTGAAGAGATAAACGGCGGTAATGATGATCCAGCAAATGGGAAACAGACCATATAAAACGCCATGTGCAGTGGCACGAAGAGCAAGAATGATCGGCATCTGGTAAAAGAAAATCGCGATCAGCAATGTAAGCAGGGTAGTAATCACTGCAGCCTGATAGCCTTTCATCTTTCTGATCACCAATGCCCAAAAAATGAAGGCTACCGGCATTGCGGCAACCAACAACGATAACAGGAGATGATCGAAGGGATAAATTACCTGCTTCCAGGGCATTCTTTTCGCATTATCTTGGTTACGATTACTTATTGATCAGTGCCAGTATAGCATCTTGTTCACCACCATCAAAACCAAATGCCGGCAACACTTCTCCGGCCAGTTCACCAACCTGCTCGTCAACAGCACGAAACAACACCGCGAGCCGTTTATGCTCATCCAAGCGTTCATCCGGCTCACGGATGGAAGCCAGCGCAGCCCTGACCCCTGCCAGTTCTTCCGCGCTTTTACGCCTGACCAGATCCATTAAATAGCTTTCCGCACCATGATAACTTCTGATCACGGGCAAGGCATCGGTATCCACATAGTACATCTCGATGAGCCCTTTATTCTTTGCCTCTATTTTTCCCCTTTTCACGCATGGGACCGATCCGCTGATCAACTCAAATGTGGAGCCCGACATATTGATCTTCATTGTCTCTGACGATGACTCCATCCTTGAAGCAATATTCACCGTATCACCCCAGATATCATAGGCAAACTTCTTGATGCCCACGATCCCCGCTACAACGGGTCCTGAATGAATACCTATCCTGCATTCAAAGGTGGGTAGCCCCTGTTTCTTCCGTTGCAGGTTCAGGAATGCTACGAACTGCCTGATCTCTGCTGCAGCATTAACCACATCAAGGGCATGTGTGCTATTGGCAACCGGTAATCCACCGGCGCACATATAGCTGTCACCGATGGTCTTGATCTTTTCAATATGATGCTTGGTAACGATCTGGTCGAAGGCACTGTAGAAAAAATCGATCTCCTGCACCAATGCCGCTGCTTCCAACCGCTCGCTGGTCTTGGTAAAATTCACAAAATCAGTAAACATCACCGTGATCAGGTTGAACACCTTCGGTGAGGCATACCCGAATTTCTTAAGCTCTTCCGCCGTTTCACTTGGCAGAATGTTCAGCAGCAGACTGTCTGATTTTTGTTTTTCCTTTTCCAGCGCGTCTTTTTGCTTCTCTAACTCAACGGTTCTTTCTTTCACTTTCTCCTCGAGATTCTCATACAACAATGCATTCTCCAGGGAGACCGCGATCTGTCCGGATAACAACTTAAGGAACTGAACCCTTTGATCCGTAAATGCGCCGCTATGCAGGCTGTTTTCCAGGTAAAGAATGCCTGAACGATGCCCCTGGTTAAAAACAGGAAGACAAAGGACAGATATGGGACGCATGGCCTGCACAACAGGGTCATTGAAAAATCTGATGTCCGCCTGTACATTGTCCAGGACCAGATCTTCGTTGGTCCTGATCACATAATTGACGACAGACTCGGGTAGTAGTTTATTGGACCTAAGGCGCGTTTCCTCTTGCTCGTCCGATCCATGTTGATCCGCCGTTCTTTCCCCTTCAATGTACCACTCACCTTTCCGACTGATCAGAAGATATCCTTTCTGGGCGCCAGCATTCTCGATCATTACAGCCATCAGCTTCTCAACGAGCCTGTTCAACTGGATCTCCCCCGAAATGGCCAAAGACGCTTTCATGAGTGAGTCCATGTCCAGGTCAGAACTGCTTCCTGTAGCCTTTCGCCAACCGTCCCCGGCAACCGTGCGTATACGGAGATCATGGTTCCGCTCTAACTGCTCCACTTTTGCCGTTGCGCCCCATTTCGAGTAAATACGTCTTGCTTCCATGATGTGCTTGCGGCCCGCTTCAACATCATTATTCTTTAATGCAAATAAACCGAAATGCTCATGTGCCAGTGCTTCTTCAAGGAGCATGCCTGACATGGAAGACCGTTTGATGGACTCCTGGTATTGTTCGGCAGCTTTCTCGGAATTCCCATTGAAAGCGGCTATTTCCGCCTGAAGCAAGTGCATTTTGGACAGGTAATTGTCAGGGGCCGACTTAGCCGCTTTCTTCAGTTTTGCCAATTCACGTCCAGCTTTGAATAGAGCCAGCCTTCTTCCTGCAAAACCAGAATGACCGGCTTGTTTGAGTAATGACACTCCATACATCATTTGGAGAAACGGTATATGGGGCCAGGCTAAAACGTTCTCTGCAAGTGGAAATGCCTTTCCGGCTTCAATCACTACGTGCCCATAATCCCCTTGAATGAATCCGAGGAGCGATTTATTGAAGGCACATACAAATAACCCCGTATAATCATTATTCTTCTCCTGGTCAGGGTAATCCTTTGATTCATCGTAATACTTCCCTTTGAGTAAAACTCCCGGATCCTGGGATCCCCTTAACTGATCGGCGACCTGCATAAAGGTCAGTAGCCAACGTCGTCCCAGATCCTGCCTGAACTTCCGCAGGGAAGATGCATAGGCGCCCATTTCCTCAGTGAGCTCATCCAGCGGTACGTTCAGAAAAAATTTCAGCACGCAGTAATTGAAGCCCGCATAAGATGCAAACAAAAAATCACCGGTTTCAATACCCTTATGGTAGGCCGCCAGTATTTCCTGCAGGTTATCCCGGAAATGATATCTCCAGTTTCGAATGAAGTTGCCATTGATAAAATGGATCTTAGAGTAAAGTGACGTTGCATTGAATTTTTCATTCAGGCCCACGGCCAGATTGCCGAATTTCAAACCTTCATCGAACTCAAATGTGCTCCCACACATCACTATACCGTAGGTGACATAGGCGAATGCCGTATGCAGATGGTTGCCGTATTTTACAGAAAGATTGATCTGTTTGAACACGATCAACGGAAATACGTTCTTCTTGGCGAAGTAGGAAGGTTGCGCGATCTCAGAAAGCACCTCCATGATGAGGGACTGCTTCCTGTCTGTCATATCGGGAAGCTGCAAGAGTTCCTCGGCAGTCTTATTCCTGAGGTGGAGTTTTGTTGATACCAGGTTGGAAACGATATGCAGCTGGTTGGGATTAGCCGGGAAATGCACGCCCAATTGTTTCAGGCATTGCTCTCCAACTTTAAATGCCTCTTCGTTCTTTGTCAGTGACACATAGGCCCTGATCCTGATCATGGTGGCCCTGGCACTATCGTACACATCATGCGCCTGATCTATCACTACCTGCGTGAGTGATTCCATCTCGGAGATCTTGCCGCTCAGGTAAGCAGCCTCTGAACCTTCGGTAAAAAGATCCAGCGTCAATGCATATAGTTGCTGCCATGCATTGGATGGTAAGATATTGATCCCTGCTTCAAGATATTTATAGGAGGGTTCATATGCTGCAGATGACTTTGCCTTTCTGCCCGCAAAAAGATTCAGTTCAGCACACCTGATCTTCTCCTCGTTGGTATCGAGTAGCCTCGATCCAAAATTGTAGTGATTCATGAGGTCGAAGACATGCTCCTGTCGCTCTTCTTCCGTCAATTCCTTATATAATGTCCTGGCGATATGCAGATGAAGAGCTTCCTTCTCACCCGCATCTACCAATGCGTATGCAGCCTGTTGCACCCTGTCGTGGAGAAACTTATACTGTACCGACTGCTGTTCATTCTCCGATCCCTGCACTTCAGCAATACGATAGGCATTCCCAATAGGTACCACCAAGCCTTCACGAACAGCAGGCCAAAGGTCTTTTGCCGTTTCCGGTGCCGATTTCCCATGAATGCCTGCAGCCATCTGAAGGTCAAACCTTCCACCTACACAAGAGACATACTTTAGTATTTTCTGGGTGTCTTCCTCAAACTGTCTGATCTTACCGATCATCAGCTCCACCACGTTATCCGTGATCTCCAGTTTGCTGATCTTTTCAATATCCCAAACCCAATGTTCCGCCGCGGGATCATACGCCACCAGTTTATCGTGATGCAGGGTTTTCAGAAATTCATTTACAAAAAATGGATTTCCACCGGTCTTATGTAACAACAGGGCCGCCAGGGGTTCCGAGGTCTCTGGGCTGCATAAAAAACTGTCAGACACCAGGTTCTGCAAATCGTGTTTTGACAGTTGCTGAAGATCGATCTCCCGAACTACCGTCTGGCTCTCTTTCAGTTCCCTCACCATCTGCAACAGCGGATGGGTTGCATCAACTTCATTGTTGCGGTAAGTTGCCGCGATCAGAAAATGCGTGGTCTCCTTATCTGTAAGCAACAGTCTGATCAGATTGATGGTGGGCCTGTCCGCCCACTGCAGGTCATCGAGAAATACAACTAAAGGATGTTCAGCTTTGGCAAACGCCTGCATGAACGATATAAAAGCAAGGTTTATCCGGTTAAGTGCTTCTGATGGTGGCAGCGGGATCACCTCCGGCTGCTTCCCTATGATCAATTCAAGTTCCGGTATGATATCGGTAACGATCTTCGCATTGGCGCCAAGGGCCTTGTTAAGTTTCTCTTTCCATCTCGCAATGACGGCATCCGGTTCCGACAGAAGCTGCCTTACCAACATCCTGAAAGCGGTGATGCCTGCGCTGTAAGGTATATCCCGATGAAACTGATCGAACTTGCCGCTGATGAAAAAGCCGCCCCTGGTAACTACCGATTTGGTGATCTCCTGTATCAGCGAGGATTTACCTATACCAGAATATCCTCCAACCATAGCAAGGGAACGTTCTCCTTCTGCCGTACGATCAAAAGCTGAAAACAACTCGCTGATCTCTTTCTCGCGTCCGTAAAGTTTTTCTGAAATGGTGAATCTTTCGGACCTGTCGCGCTGCCCTATCTTAAAATCCTCAACACGGCCATGCTGTCTCAATTGATCAAGGCAATTCTGGAGGTCATTTAGTATTCCCCTCGTAGATTTATACCTGTTATCCGGATCTTTCTCCAATAATTTCATCAGGATCTCACTAACCGGCGCAGGTATGTTCGCGCTTAGTTTGCCTGGATACAGCGGCATCTTTGCGATTTGCGCGTGCACAAGTTCTACCGTGTCTTCCGAAGTAAAAGGCAACACACCGGTGAACAGTCTGTACATGACTACGCCAAGCGAATAATAATCAGTCCGGTAATCGATCGGCCGGTTGATCCGGCCCGTTTGTTCCGGGGATATATAAGCCAGAGAACCCTCTATATCCTTGTGGTTGACAGCGCCCACCAGTTCCTGGTCAAGCTGCATGGCAATGCTCAGGTCAACCAGGGTTAAGGCAAGAGAAGCAGGGTCAATGATGAAATTTGCAGGATTGATATTCTTATGGACGATCTGGACGCGGTGAAGTTCAGCGACCAGTTCTACCAGGTTCAGGCCAATTTGCAACGCAAGGTCAAGAGGCAGTGGATTGTTCTTTAAAAAATCCTCCATGCAAACGCCCGGTACGTCCTGCATGAAGAGCACAGTACCCTCGCTGCTATCACGCAGCTCCACTGCCCGCGCAACACCGGAATAGTTGAACCTGCTGAAGAGTTCAAACTCCCGTTTCATTTTCAGCAGAAGAGCAGGATCAGGAAATTCCATGCCAATATACCTCACAAGCATGGGAATTCCGGTTTCAGCATTCTTCTGCCTATAAAGCGTTGCGTTCTGGCTTTGGTATAGAACCTCCTGTACTTCCAATCCGTTGATCGATGTCATCAGTACTGTATGCTTCTTGAGATCTGGTGAAGTGGAATATAGTTATACACCGGCAGCGCTTTCTCTGTTTCCTGCAGATCATTCAGAAAATATTCGTTGAGCTCACGCAGTCTTTCTTCCGTCGGCTTATTGAAATCATACCTGGTTTCCATCAGCAGGGTCACATTTCTCGGGGCAAAGAACATCTTCCGCTCAAACTCATGTTTAAAAATATCGACCCAATGGATCAGCTTCTTTCTGTCGAGCTTCGGAATGTCTTTTCTATCTGGCGGCGGAACACGCATTCTTAATGGCGCCTTATTAATATCGATCAGGCTATAGTCGTAGTGATCCGCCGCATGTCCAACCGAAAGATCCCAAATCAGATTGGCGACAACCTTGGCCAGGAGTATCTTCTCGTCTTCGTCGCTATGCTTATGCATCCTGAAATGAGCGTTCCCGTCATCGTCCAATTCAAACAGCTCTTCACCTGATGGGAACTCAGGTACCCATTGCTTTATATAGTCGGCCCAAACCATGATCTCTACATATTCCTCTGCCGGGATCTCTTCCACTACCTTATGAACAAACTTCAGGATGGTATTGTAATAGGCCATCAGGAAGGTTCCATAGTCGGAATGAAACGTGTTCGGCACGATCTGGAATTTGTACTTGGGGTAAGAAGGATTGCCTTTCATGCCATTGTACCCATATAGGAACATACCCGCCAGTCCCTCTTCGGGCGCAGGGAAAGCCGCATATGGCATAAGCTGGTTATTCACCACCGGTGAATTCGGCGAATTCAAGACAGAATAATTCAGTTCAAGGGTCAGGTCAAGATGGGGCTTCAGTAAGCGCAAAAGCACAGAGTCTTTAGGCAACGCTGATTTTGATATGGCATTGATGCTGTCGTAAGGAAAATGAAGATTCGCATGGGCCGACGAAGAAATACGAACGGCTCCGCCCTGCAGCGCAAAATACTTGGCGAGTTCCCAGGCTTCGCCATCATCCGGTGTGAGCATCAACTCATTATCGGGTAAGTAGATGGCCACCGCCTGCCTTTTTCCGTTTTGTAATTTGCCCTTGAAAAGGGATATGGTAGGAGCCGTGAAAATGCCGGGGTAGGCCTGGCAGTGCTCCAGCAGCGTGAAATCGGAAACCCAAAATTCCTCCTGGGGTTCTGCACCGAGGAACTTCGAAAAAAATTTGATCTTCTTGTTGTGTGGATGCGTGGCTCTTCCCGCAGGTGTAAGTTCATCGGAAACAAACTTACTCAGGGATGAGTGCGTCATGAGCATCTCAAAATCGTGATCGGTAACAGCCCTTAAAGACCTGTTCTTCCAGGCATACCACATGGCCTTGGGCCAGTATGTCAACAGGGTTATCTTATAATGGATGCCGATGGTCCAGTTCCATTTACGCACTTCGTCCTTAGGTATATGGACAACCCCGGGAGCGAAACCAAAAGGATGGGAGGGCTGGGGCTGCGGCCAGGGACCGCGACGGTCATACAAATAGTCAGATTCAGGCCTGATATTGGGTAATGCCATGATGGGAATTTATTGTCGTAAAGTAATGTATTTTCGCGAGCAACCTGCTTCTGAACCACCCCTTGAATTATAGAAAAATGGAATGGCTCACTTGCTGATGTCTTTCACAGGAACCCGCAGGAAATAGAGATCGCCTTTACCCTCGTAGAGCAAGCCAATGGTTTTGTTATCGATCTTCGTCATCACTGAATACCCGTATGAAGCCCGCTCATCGATCAGCAACTGGTAGGCTCCCGGCCAGGTTTCCCCAAGATCGGTGCTTGCCTTGATGGTCAAGTTCATCCTGGCAGTACTGCTGGCCGGATTGCTGAAAAACAGGATATCCTTTTTCTTGCCTTTCCATTTCACATTTGCTTTCATGAAACCCGCCATGCAAATGGGGTCAGGTAAGGTATTGTACGATGTTGCATGCTCCGTCCAGGTGTTGCCCATATCCTTGCTTGTGGCAATGGAGCGAAACTTCCCCCTGTTATCCCGCATGCTCAACATTAATGTGCCGGGAGTGGTTTCCACCACTTGCGCCTCGGTAGTATTCGACTTTGCACCCGTACCACGCTTCCACGATTTCCCGTGGTCATCGCTGTAGATGATGGTAGCATGGGGCATATGGGCAGCATCCCAGTACTGCGCTGCGAATACCAGCTTGCCATCTTTCATGACCATCCCGTTGCCCGGCCCCTGGAAGAACAGCTTCCAGGCGGGGTCTTTCACCTGGGACGTGATACTCACGGGCTTTGACCAGGTTACTCCGTCATCACTGCTTTCTGAGATCACGAACTGGCCCGTTTCGTCCGGCGTCAAGCCCGGCCCAGAACCGGCAATGGACCTGTTTCCCTTGCTCCAGAGGGCCACCACAAAGATCTTTCTGGTGGCGGGATCAAATAATATAGCCGGATCACCCACGCCATTATTATCGTGTGGCTCACCCATGTCCATGATCACTTTCATCGGTTCCCAGGTTCTGCCACCATCTTTACTTCGGCTCATGCCTACATCTACGTTGGCGGGAAGATCACCGGAATGTTTATATCGGTTATCATATACTGCGATCAGGGTTCCCTTATGGGTGGTGGTGATCCCGGGGATACGATAAGTATGTACCCCATCTTGCCCGGCCTTTCTTATAATGACCGAATTTGTTGGGATCACCTGGGCCTGTATCACTGCTGAAACGAGTAATAGCAGCGCGACGAAGTAATTTCTTTTCATATATGAACAAGTTAATACATTCATTATTAACTTCCTGTAAATACGCCTCCACATGTCTACATCCAGAAGAGATTTCATCAGGCAATCTTCGCTGTTGGGTACCGGCCTGGTACTATCGAACAACTTGTCAGCTTTTGCCACTCCACCCTTGAAAGAGCGCCCCGTGATTGGTGCCATTACCTACTCCTTCAGGAGCATGCCCACGCAGGTGGAGAACCTGATCAAGTATGCTGTGGAATGCGGACTCAAGCATCTTGAACTCTCCGGTGATCCCGGCGAGGCTTTCGCGGGAAGTCCGGCTGCCCAGCCCTTACCTTTCCAAATGCCTGCGCGCGGCCAGGAGCTAACGGCCGATCAGAAAGCGGTGATTGAAGAGAGAAGGCTGAAAACAAAGGCCTGGCGAGAGTCTGTGTCGATGGATAAATACGTAGAGATGAAAAAGCTCTTCAAAGAGGCCGGCATCAGCATTTATGCCTATAAACCCAATTGCCTGGGGACTGCCAACTCAGACGGAGAAATTGAATACGCCATGAGGGCTGCCAAGACGCTGGGTGCAGACGCTGTTACGGTTGAACTGCCCACCGATCCGGCGCAGTCAAAACGGCTGGGTGATCTGGCTGCCAAACACAAAATCTATGTTGGATACCATAATCACACGCAGGCCACTGATACACTTTGGGATACAGCCCTCGCACAATCCAAATACAATACCATGAACCTCGACTGCGGTCACTACATCGCTGCAGGCGGACCCAATACACCCGCTGCATTGCTGGCGCTGATCGAAGCCAAACATGCAAGGATCACGTCGCTACATATGAAGGACAGGAAGAGTAAAGAAAACGGCGGCGCCAATATGGAGTGGGGTAAGGGCGATACCCCCATTGTAGAGATCTTACAACTGCTCAAAAAGAAGAAATACAATTTCCCGGTATCCATTGAACTGGAATACCCGGTACCTGCGGGATCAGATGCGGTGCAGGAGGTCAAGAAATGTTTGGCATACGCTAGAGCAGCGCTTCAGTAATTGGCTCATTGGCTAATTAGCTCATTAACTCATTATTTATGCGGGAAACTTTTCAAATATTCGAACATCTAGAACAAAGAATCAGTCAATGAGCCAATGAGAAAATTAGTCAATGGGAGATAAAGGGATAAAAAAAGGGGCGAAACGCCCCCTTTTTTTATCCCTTTATCTCCCACCCGTTTCGATAGTTGCGGGTCACAAATTGATTCGCATCGTCGAAGTTGGTGACTTTCATATTGGCGCCATCCCACTTCAGTTTCACCCTTCCATAGAAATCGTTGCCGCCTTTTGCATTTTTCTTTCTCAGCATGTAACTCCTGATCGCCAGGTTGCCCATCAGCACCGTTTCGGTCAACGGCCCGGAGTAATCAAATGATGAAGTCAGCTCTTTATGTTGTTTGCTGTTGAACCCAGCCTTGCATGCTTCAGTCCAAAACATCTGGTGGCCATACTCAGGCAGCATTTCTATCTTCGCAGTTGGCTTTGGCAATTCGATCTTCTCGCCATTATTCAGGTAGATCTTAGGATCATTGCCATACATACCGATCGTCATCAATCCTTTTGTACCATGCAGGATGATGCCGTTCTGGCCGCCATCATTGCTGATGGGCTCATTGGCAGGGATCAGATCCGGATGCATGGGCCTGATGCCACCATCCATCCAGATCATTTTCAGTGGCGATTTATTCTTCTTGGTGGCAGGGAACCTGATCTCCACATGCGAAGATGGCGGACAGCCCTCAGGAATATATTCAGGGTTCCAGTCTTTGATGAACACTGCTCCCACACTGCATTCCACATCGGTTGGATAACCGAGGCCGAGGATCCTGAATGGCGAATCGATGGTATGGCAGCCGATATCACCCAATGCACCGGTACCAAAATTCCACCAGCCGCGCCACTTGAACGGGTGATACAACGGATGATAATCTACGAAATCAGCGGGCCCGATCCAGGTATCCCACTCTTTCGATGTCATGGATGCCGGAAGCGCCGGCTTATCCGTAGGCACGGGTATACCCTGCGGCCATACGGGCCTGTTGGTCCAGATATTCACTGTATGCACGGTACCGATCAGGCCTTTATCGAACCACTCTACCGCAGTTTGCTGCAGGGGATTGGAAGAACCGTGGTTACCCATCTGGGTGACCACTTTATATTTTCTGGCTGCTTCAGTCAGCATGCGTGCTTCAGCAATATTATGGGTCAGTGGCTTTTGAACATAGACATGCTTGCCGAGTTGCATACAGGCCATCGCCGCGTATGCGTGGAAATGATCAGGTGTAGAAATGGTGACCGCATCAATCTCTTTGCCCGATTTGTCCAGCATCTCCCTGAAATCGTGGTATTTCTTCGCGTTCGGAAATTTCTCGATCACATTCTTTGCACTATTCCAATCCACGTCTGCAAAGGCCACTAAATTATTCGCGCCTTTATTAAAGGCATTCATGATATCGGAATTGCCTTTACCGCCGGCACCAATGGCTGCCAGGTTGAGTTTATCGCTGGGCGCCGTATATCCTTTCCCGATCACATGGCGGGGAACGATGAAAAACCCTGCTGCCGCCAGTGAGGTTTGCTTGATGAATTCTCTGCGTTTGTTGAGCCTTTTAGACATAGTCATAACTTATTTGGGGATGCTTAAATTAAGGCTTTTTTGGAAGAAGTGGCCCGATGAATTGAATGATGCCCAGAAAGGATGATTAATCGGTATCCACCACAAAGTCGTTCAGCCCATACCAGTTTTCATAATACGCTGAATATTTGTCGTCCACCTCACGGCGCTTGAGTTTCATCGTAGGTGTCAGCATATCGTTGTCAACGGTCCAATGATCATTGATCAATACTATTTTCTCGATCTTCTCGTGGGAGTCGAGGGTACTGTTGATTTGCCGGATATGCTCGGTAATTTCTTCAATTATCTTGTTTTTCGCCCGGGTCCTTCCAGCTTCAGTCAGCGTGATCAGTACAATAGGCTGGGGGAGGGATGAACCTGTGATGCGCGACATTTCTATATCCGCATGGCTTCCGATCCGCATCTCGATGGGAGAAGGAGCCACATATTTTCCTTTACTGGTTTTGAAAAGGTCTTTGGTTCTGCCGGTGATCCTGAGATATCCATCTCCATCTATTTCCCCGCGATCACCGGTCCTCAGGAAGCCATCATCCGTAAATGCCTCCCTTGTCAGCTCGGGATCTTTATAATACCCATCCATCAAGGCCTCGTGTTTGACCTGGATCTCACCGTCCGCAGCAATACGAAGTTCAACCTCCGGCAATGCATATCCAACGGAGCCTAGCCTGGCATCAGCCATCCGGCTGGCTGTACTGTAGCCAAAATTTTCGGTCATAGCATATCCCTCGGCTATATGGATACCGATCTTACGGTACCAGGCCAGCAGGGGCGGTGGCGTGGGCGCGGCAGAGGTAAATAGCTTGGTGGTTTTCTCGAGTCCAAGTCCTGCGCGGATCTTTCGCTTTACAATTGCGGATATGATGGGGATCTTCAACAAAATATTCAGTTTCTTCTCAGGCATATGGCCGAGAATGCCATCCTGGAATTTCTTCCAAATACGATGGACGCCCAGGAAGATGGTTGGCTTAGCCTGGCGGATGTTTTCCTGAAACTTGTCTACAGACTCAGCAAACGATATCTCGCCTCCACTATACAGGCAGCCCATCTCCACAAAAAATCGTTCACCGATATGTGCCAAGGGCAGGTATGAGAAGAACCGTTCATCAGGACCTAACTTCAGGAACCTGATCGCATGATCCGATGCAAAACTGAAATTGCCGATCTTATGCATCACGCCTTTAGGGATGCCGGTAGACCCGGAGGTATAGATGAGGGTACCTGGCTCCCGGCTTTCCCTCAATACACTTCCCTGTAAAGGTTGATGCTGGCGCAACAGCTTGTCCCACTGCAAATAGCCTTTAGGCCCGTAGTAGGGAAATGATATGCACTGCATACCGTCGGGTACGCCATCTTTCATGGCTTCCCAATTGTCAAGCTTGCCAACAAAAAGCAGCGGCGCATCACAGTGCTCCAGGATCTGCCTGACACTGGCGGCGGTCAGATTGGGGTAGAGAGGAACAGACACATGCCCGGCCATCATGATCGCCAGGTCACAGAGGACCCAATGCGCACAGTTCTTCGAGACGAGGCCGATATGACTATGTAACGGAAGACGTATCGCCTTCAGTGCGGCGGCCATCTTCCTGATCTCCATTCCCGCTTCCTGCCAGGTCCAGGTATGCCAGACACCATCGATGGGCTGACGCAAAAAAACCTTATCGGGAGTTGTAGACTCCCAATGGTAAAACATATCCAGGGGTGAAGGGTGTTGGGCGTTTGAGGAGGATCTCATTATATCAATTAGCTAATTGGCTAATTTACTAATTAGCTCATTCCAATGACCCAAAAAATTATAAGTTGGAACAGCCCCTTCTGCCAACAGCCACCCATGCGCTAATCAGATCTATTGAAAGATCAACCTGTAGGAGATATTATCACCAAATTCAGGTGCGGCATAATTGCCATACCGATAGACCACCGCGGCACCAATAACCCGTTTCCTCGTGGTATACTTAAGGCCCAGTCCCGTCTCCAGGTAGAGTTTGTTCATCTGCCGGATCGCCACCTGGTGAGTCAGGTCCTGCTTGTAACTTCCAATGCCGGCACTGTTGGGCATGAACATGCTCACACCCCATTTCTTTCTTTTTTGAAAGATATAGCCGGATTCAAACTCCGTAAACAGGGCGGCATAGGAGGTATTGGTAAACTCAAACCGCTGCATGGTTGTGAAGGTTGCCGGAACAAACACATCAAATGCCCGCCTGTTGGTACCCAAATTGCTGAAGAGCATGGAATAGGGGGTGGTTCCACTGATATAACCAGCGGACAGGTTGTACCTGATCTTCCCGACCCGGCCGAGTTTGATATTGTTTTCGTACAATCCTTCCATCCGCACATAGTTGATGCCTTCGATGTCTTCCAGAGACCTGCCAAACCTTACTTCCAATGACAGCCTGGGATCATCTGCGTTGAAACCGTTTAAACTCAAGCTTCCGTATTTGATCAGGGCTTGCTTGAACCTTGTGGTCAAACGCATGCCCGCTTCAACCAGACTGTTGCTGGTGATGATGTTTGAAGACCCTTTGACAGAATATCCATAGTTGTGGTTAAAATCCCTGACCTGGTAATTGGCAAAAGCGATGGCCTCCACCTTCTTGAGCATCCTGAACTTGCCGTACAACTCAAGCTTCTGAATATCATCGGCCTTATCCACCATCAGATACTGGTAGTTCCGGGGCCTGATACCGGGCAATAACAGGTTTGACATGCCCCAGAGTTGAATATCCTTTCGATATGATAACCCAAGGGTAAAGTCCTGATCAGGGGATGGTTTGAACTCGTAGTAACCCCCATATTTCCAGGCCCGGTCGCGGAAACCATAGCCTCCTGAAACGCCGAACTTATGCTGCTTTGAAAATCGTTCATTGGTGCTGAGCCCAAATCCAAGGCGGAATGTTTCGTATTCGTTGATTTTGACAATTTCATTCAGGTCAATGTTCACATTGCCCACCGGAATTTTACCACTGATCAGGTAACCCAGCACATCCATCCGGCGCTCCAGTTTCCTTACACCATTTGAGTCCGCATTGAACACACTGTCGACATACTTATAGGTTCTAAGCTCGCTAACGTCAAGCGGCTTATCCCTTCTTTCATTCCAATACGCATCTGACCGTTTGCCGGACTGCTCATCCACTACGAGGGCGTAATTCGAAAACGCGCTTCTTTTCAAATCCGGATTGATCGAGACATCGCTCAGGAAAGTTGCTACATAAAACTTGACGGCAGCATCATCATTACTTTCTTTAGCGTCTGTGCTCTCTTCCGGCAAAAACAACAGCTGTGTCAACAACTGTTTGGGAAACCATTTGCCTTCCACCTGCTCATAATTCTGTTTGAAGGTAATAGAACTGATACTGGAAGAATAGAATGCAGAAGCCTCCACATTGACAATGGCATAATCTGATTCATGGATATGCACCTGGCCTTTCAGGAGCTGCAGGCCCATGCTTTTATACCTTGGCCGGAACGAAATTATATACGTCTGCTTATCATCACTTCCCTTGATCGAATCCACCAGGGAGAACACATAGCTGCGGAAATATTTATTGGAGACGGGATTGTGGTACTCCGAGCCAATGACGTTGAAGTCGTCCTTGTAAAAAGAGAAATACTGTATCTGAGTAACCAGGCCAATGATATATGGGTTACCGAGACCAGATACTTTCTGGGCCGTCATCTTGTTATTGAAAAGACCCGGCTTCTTATACTTGTTTTCAAAAACGGATTCCACCATGAACTGGTACCTGCCTGTATCCTTGTTGGCTTCGGGAGTTACCACTTTAGTCATCGCCTTTTTAGAGACCTCTTTTTTCAGGGTGTCTACGATGGCTTTGCTGTAGGCATTGTAGGAAAAACTGGCCAGTTCTTCGGGATCGTTATTCGCTCGGTTACTGATGGCCTTTTTGATGATGCTCAAAGCAAAAGGATCTTGGGTATCATTAGGCTTGATCACGATCGCGTCCATGTTTGCGGAAACCGGTGCCAGCACGATCTCGTTAAACCCATTGATCGATTTCCACTTGAGCTTCTTATAGCCTATACTACTGACAGATAACTCCTCCCCGGACTTCCTGATCAACAGGGTGAAGTTTCCATCCACATTGGCCGTAGCGCCTTTTCCCTGGCTGGGGGATACCACACTGGCGAATGAAACGGGTTTGCGGGTAAGGCTGTCGATCACCCGGCCCTTGATCAGCAGATCCTGGCCAAGGGTGGATCCGATCAAAAGAAAAAATGCACAAAGTGTATAGAAAACTCTTCTCATAGTCAGCATAATTGCAAAGATTACAATTATGCGGATAAAGAGGTTGTCTTTAGACTGAGATTATGATGAATTGACGAATTACCGGATTAACGGATTAACGGGAATTAGCTCATTGGCACATTAGCTCATAAGCTCATACTTAAATCCCGAGTGCCCGCGAATTAGCCAATCAGCCAATTAGCCAATTCTAAAGGTCCGTAATCGGCCTGTACTTGGGCACTAAGCTCTTCATGATCACCCAAGCCGTGAGATATGCAACAGCACAGATGGTGAACATGATAGTATAGCCAGTCTCTATATGCCCCAACGCTTTGTAATGATCAAATAATCTGCCGCCCAACTTCGACATCACCACGCCGCCCAGACCCCCTGCCATACCACCGATACCTACTATAGAGCCCACAGCTTTTTTGGGGAACATGTCGGAAACCGTTGTGAAGATATTAGCCGACCAGGCCTGGTGAGCCGCTGCCCCAATGCCAATCAATACCACCGGCACCCAGTAACTGATATGACCCAGGGGCTGCGCCAGAAGTATCACAAGTGGGAATATGGCGATCAACAGCATTGCCCGCATACGACCATCGTAGACCTGGTAACCTTTCCTGATAAAATACATCGGGAATAATCCACCGCCTACACTGCCGAACATCGAAAGGGTATACAGCACGGCCAATGGAAGCATAATGGCCATGTCAACAATTCCATAGGTTACCTTGAGATAGGCCGGAAGCCAGAACAGGAAAAACCACCATACCCCATCGGTCAGGAATTTTCCAACGGAAAATGCCCAGGTCTGCCTATAGCCCAATAATTTAAACCAGCCCGCTTTTTCTTTGGGAGCCTGCTCTACTACCGCTGCCTCTTCTTCGCCACCCTCGATATACGCCAGTTCCGCAGCACTCAGCCGCTTTTGTTTTTCCGGTGTGTCGTACAAGTAGAGCCAGAATGCCAGCCACACGAAACCGATCAGTCCCATGACAATAAACGCAGCTTCCCAACCCCAGTAGACCCTTATGACAGGTACGCTGAGCGGAGCCAGTATAGCACCCACATTGGTGCCTGAATTGAATATACCGGTTGCAAACGATCGCTCTTTCTTGGGGAAATACTCCGCCGTTGCCTTAATCGCCGCAGGAAAGTTTCCTGCCTCCCCAACCGCCAGTGCCGCACGGGCAAACATAAAGCCCACCACAGAAACTGAAAATCCTGCAATGCCCGTCCAACCCAGCAACGCAATGACCATTTCACCCATGGGGATGGCCAATGCATGGATGGCTGCAGCGATGGACCAGACAATGATGGCAATGGCATAGCCTTTTTTGGTGCCCAGCGCGTCGATCACCCGCCCGGCAAACAGCATGGAGAACGCATATACAAACTGGAACACCGCAGTGATGTTGGCATAATCAGTATTGCTCCAATTGTAACGCTCCGCCAGGTAAGGCTGCAACAGGCTCAGCACCTGCCGGTCAAGATAATTAATGGTAGTGGCAAAAAACAGCAAGGCACAGATGGTCCACCTGTATTTGCCAACAGATTGCATAATTGGGGCAGAAACTTTCTGCATCGTTGGGGCAGCGTTGCTCATGGCAAAAAATTATTTAATGTTTGCAATAGGCACTGGATCCATATCCGTGAAAACCTGATTTTCACCAGCCATTCCCCAGATAAATGTATAGTTGGAGGTGCCTACGCCATAGTGCATGGACCAGGGCGGCGACACAACCGCCTCATGATTAGCAACCACAAGATGCCTGGTTTCTTTTGGCTCGCCCATAAAATGGAAAACCCGGTGTTCTTCTGGCACATCGAAATAAAAATACACCTCCATACGCCTGGTATGCGTATGCGGCGGAACCGAATTCCACACGCTCCCCTCTTTCAAAGCCGTTACCCCCATCACCAGCTGGCAGCTCCTGATCCCGTCCAGGTGAATATACTTATATACGGTTCGGACATTTGAAGTACCCACAGCCCCCAGGTCCACCGGCGTGGCCTTTTCCTTAGTCATCAGTTTATTGGGATACTTGTGGTGCGCCGGAGCAGAAAGAAAAAAGAAGGCAGCTGGTTTTTTTTTATCCTTACTGCTGAACTGCACGTCGATCGTTCCTTTACCGAGGTAAACACAGTCCAGTTTACCCATATGATACTCCTTACCATCCGCGGTTACAATCCCATCACCCGCCACATTGATGATGCCGATCTCCCTTCTTTCTAAAAAATAATCCGCTTTAAGCTCATCGTGATTGGGAAGATCCACGGTTTTTTTCACTGGTTTCACACCACCCACGATCATCCGGTCATAATGCGAATAGACCAGTTTGGCCTTATCATCGTGCATGAGTCCCTGCATCAGGAAATGGTCGCGAAGTTGCTCAGTGTGCATGTCCCGTGTTTCCTTAGGACTGTGCTCAAAACGGATCTCCATAATTTATACTTTAACGGTTGTTGCTTCCGGTTCATCAATATACTGCCAGTTAAAATAATTCCTGGCATTATGGTAACAAATATCCTGGATCACCTGCCCTACCCACTGGACGTCATCAGGCATTTCGCCCTGTTCAATTTCACGCCCGAACAGATCACAGAGGATCCGGCGGAAATATTCATGACGGGGGAAAGATAAGAAACTGCGGCTATCTGTCAACATCCCGATAAAACGACTTAACAACCCCATATTACTCAGGGCATTCATCTGGTCGATCATCCCGTCTTTCTGGTCCAGAAACCACCACGATGAACCCCACTGGATCTTGCCCGGCGCAGAGCCATCATTGAAATTGCCCGTCATGGTGGCAAACAACTCATTATCCGCCGGATTCAGGTTGTAGATCACCGTCTTTGCCAGTTTATTGTCGCGGTCCAGCCTGTCGAGGAACTTCGACAGGGCCCTGGCCTGCGGGAAATCGCCAATGCTGTCCCAGCCCGTGTCAGGACCGAGGTTCTTCAACATACGACTGTTATTATTCCTCAACGCACCCAGATGATACTGCTGCACGAAGCCCTTCTCCCAATCCCACTCCGCGAACGTGACCAGCATGGCGGACTTGAACTTCCTGTTCTCTTCGCGGGTCAGCTGGCCACCGGAACGGATCTTGGCAAATATGCCCGCAACCTCTGTACTGGTATAATCTTCCGCATAGATCTCTTCAATGCCATGGTCCGTTACACAGCAGTTCTGCGTAGCAAAGAAATCGTGCCGCTTCTTCAATGCCGCTAAATAATCGTTGAATGTGCTGATGCTGATGTCGGAAGCTTTCTCGAGATGGGTGAGATATCCGTTGAAGGTGTTGACATCGTCTACATTCATGGCTTTATCAGGACGAAACGCCGGCAACACTTTCACACCCCAGCCCTCATTTTTGATCTGCTGGTGAAACTCCAGACTATCTACCGGATCATCGGTGGTGCAGAGCAGCTTCACGTTCATCTTTTCCAACAAGCCCCTGGTGGTGAACGAAGGGTCCTGTAATTGGGCCGACGTATCATCATAGATCTTCCGGGCGGACTTGCCATTGAGGATCTCCGCTACACCAAAATACCGTTTCAACTCTAAATGGGTCCAATGGTACAACGGGTTGCGCAACGTATAAGGAACGGTCTCGCTCCAGGCCTTAAATTTCTCCCAATCCGAACGATCCCCTGTGATGTAAGATTCATCAACACCGTTGGTGCGCATAGCCCGCCATTTGTAATGATCACCATTCAGCCAAACCCGGGAAATATTCTCAAATCCCCTGTTCTCCGCGATCTCCTGCGGGGGAAGATGATTATGATAGTCAATGATGGGCAGGTCCTTGGCATATTGATGATACAAAAGTTCTGCGGTAGGGTTGCTCAGCAGAAAATTGTCATCCAGAAACTTTTTCATCTTTCTCTATTTTGGGTGAACTCAACTCAGTACTAAACGGCAACACGAATACCTTCCAACTCGGCTATGGTTTGCAGTGCTCCCTGAGCATCGATGCTCTTCATATTTTTCTGAACAGCCGCCAGGAATCCGGGTAACTTTGCCAGGTCTTCATCCCATAGCTCCTGGTTACCCATCACTGTTGCAGCCAGCTCATCAGCATCATATTTCGCCCAGGCATCGTAAAAATATCCGGCGGCATCATCCGTGATCTCGTATTCGGCGCCATTCAACATACCATAATATTTGTTACCATCTTTTCGCGTGGCCTTCATGAACATCAGGTAGCCCGCAAAGCCCAGCGCCATGTGTGCAGGCACCGTCTGCTGCAATTCATAGTACTTCAGGAGCAGCGGCATATTCCTCATCTTCATCTTGGATGTGTATTGCGCCGTGATGCTGATCCATCGATGGTCGATATATGGGTTACAGAATCTTTCGTAGACCCTGTTGGCGAAGTCGGCCTTGACTTTCGTATCGATCTCATAAGGAATGGCTTTAGCGATCTCCTCATGCATGAGGTTTTTCGCAAATACCGAAAATACAGGATCCTTCACTGCGTCGCGGGTGATGGGGAAGCCTGACAAGAATGCCAGTCCGCAGTTGAATGTATGTGTACCATTCAACAGGCGAAGTTTCAGCTCCTTAAACAAGGTAATATCCGGCGCTACAACAACCCCCTCGTCCACAGCTCCAAATGAAAGCAGGCTCTTAATGTCCTCGTTGCCTTCTATGGCCCAAAGACGGAATACCTCACTCATGGTCAGCAGCTCATCTTTATAGCCCAACTCCCGTTCAAGATTTTCCAGCTCTGCTTTCCCGGGTTTTCCAGGTACGATCCTGTCCACCAGTGAATTGCAGAATGTATTCCGGTTCTCGAGCCACTCGATGAACTTATAGTCCAAATTATTTCGGTGAGCCAGTTCCAACACAATGCTTTCGAGCTTATTGCCATTGTCCGTGATCAACTCAGTAGGTATGATCACCAACCCACTGTTCGCACTCCCATTGAAGGCCCTGAATCTTTCGTAAAGGAAGGCCAGCAATTTGCCGGGAAAAGAGACCGGCGGATCGGCATTGATATCATCCTGCACCAACTGGATGCCCACTTCCGTAGTATTAGAAACGATGATCCTGATCTCAGGATTATGGGCGCACTCCAATACCCGCTTCCACTCACTACTCGCGCTCAATACCCTGCTTATGGATGCGTTCACAATATTTTCTTCAACCGCGTTCCCATTTTCAAAGCCGCGAACACAAACGGTATACAGGCCGTCTTGCCTGTCGAAAGCGGAGCTGTCACTTTCCGTCGATTTCACCACCACAATCCGCCCGTTAAATATGCCCTGCTTATTGGCTTTGTCGATAAAATAATCGGGGAGTCCCCTTAACAAGACGCCTGTTCCAAACTGCAGGACCTTCTCTGGTAACTCGAGCAGGCTGACATCAGGTACTTCAATACCGGGCTTTCCTTTGAGCTGCCCGAGCGCTTCTTTAGATAAATTCATAATCATGGTATGAGGGGATTCCAGCGCTTGCCGAAAACCCAATTAACGGTAATATCTTTTGCTTTAAGTCCGTTTGGAAGATTGTCTTTGTACCAGCTGAAATCATTCCCGCCTTCCCGATGACAGTTGCTGTAATAGACTCTTTTACCCCACTTGATGGTATTGGTGGTAGGTCCACCACAATACGTTTCTGGGCCAGTAAGGTCATTGGCAATAGCAGGAAAACAAATATCGAAAGCGTTTTCATCATCGCTTCAGCTTTGGGCCAATGATCCATTTGACCAGATCCTCTGCTGCTTTGTAATTCTCATACATCGCAGGGATCTTGCGGCCGTCTACATACTCATTATAGAACCAGGGATCACCAACCGCGAACACCACGCCTTTACCCAGCCTCGCCGCTGCCATCAGGACCTCCCCGTTTTCAGAATACATACTTTCGGCGGGCTTCCTGATGTTGATCGTACTCAACTGTTTGATAAATACACTGTTTGCCCTGTGGAAAACCAGGTTTCCTTCGTTGATCCTGATCTCACCCTGCGGATAGTTGTCGTTGATCACATCATGCCGCATGTTCTCATTGAACTGCATACCAAACACAGCAGCAAGCTTATTGAAATTCGCAAACTCCGCATTGCCGCTGTCGTTTCCCATCAGGATCAGGGTGCCGCCGTTGGTTACAAACCGCTTCAATGCATCTACATGTTTGGGCTCAACATAATTGGCCGCCTTATTCTCTTTCGGTATATCTGGGTCTACGATCAAATACACAGATACCCCTTTCAGGTTCGCATCCGTGGGTCCATCATCCAGCGTTTTTGTATTAAACCCATGTTTATTGAAAATATGACCGAACATACCAAACCCGCCGTGATCTTTCTCCCACCATTTGTAATGCCATCTTACTGTATTTCCAAAAGCGTCTGTCCTGGTCTCGCTGTTAAAGTAGTTATCCAACATGATGACCCGGCCTTTACCTTCTTTCAGCAACGGTACCATGTCAATCTCGTTGCTGGCAAGCAGGAAAGCACCCACACCTTTGGCATCATTCACGATCACCGGCTCGCTCATATAATACTCGAAACTTCCATCACGATATGGGTTCCCCCCCAGGCCCGATACCTTAACGGTACCATGCAAATTGGTCTGCCCATTCTCCACTTTGATGAATTGCTTCCTGATGCCCTCATATCCCTTTAAAGCGATGGGTAATTTTGATGCCGGCAGATAGCCTTTTCTAACTCCCTTTGCAATAGAATACACAAACTGGCAACTCGCAGAAGCCTCGAAATAATTTTTCTCCTTTCCCGGTCCGCTGTAGTTCATGATATCATACCAGAGGCCGCTAGCCTTGTCCTGCTGCTTTTCCACCGCCAACACCAACCTGTTGAGAATATCGATCAGGTCCTTCCTTTGAGGATGGGTGTCTGGAAAATGATCCAGTGCATCCACCAGCGCAGAGGCATACCAACCCATGGCCCTTGCCCAGAAGAACGATGATGTACCCGTAGTAGGGTTCGCCCATTTCATTTGCCGGCTTTCGTCCCAGGCATGATACAGCAGCCCCGTTTTTGGATCGCGGGCATGCTTCTCCATCCAGATGAACTGATTGGCTATATCTGTAAAAGCAGCTTCTTCTTTAGCGATAAAGGCATACTCCGCGTAAAAAGGCGCGCCCATATACAGACCGTCCAGCCACATTTGGTTGGGGTAGATCTTTTTGTGCCAGAACCCACCTTCCGTTGTACGTGGATGTGTCCTGAGTTGTTCGCGCAGCAACTTCGCTGCCTTCAGGTATTTCTCCTTACCCGTAACCCGGTATAACAGTAAGATCAGTTTGCCATTGTTGATATGGTCGATGTTGTACTCGTCAAGCTTATAGGCTTTAATAGTGCCATCATCCTTCACGAAATAATCCATCTGCTTCTGGATGTACTGGTAATACCTGACATCGCCCGTATTCATCCAGAGGCCCTCAAATCCCTTAAGCACCACGCCGATATCGTACGACCATTTCGGTGATTTCCCATCCAGCGAAAACGAGTCTTTCCAAACCGTCATCACGGTTTTCGCCATCTGGGACGACAATGGTTCCTGTGCCTTGGCCGCTGAGACGATGAGCACCATCATTATGAATAGTCTGCTGATCAGTTTCATTGTATGTTAACCATTTTATCTGTTGCGCCGAGTTCATAAAGGACCTTGCCTTTTAAGCCCGTTACTTCAGTGTTCTTAATTTGAATATTACTTACCCTATCGCCACTTACCCTAAAGGGTAACTGGGTTTGCTTCCCAAAACGGATCTTATCAAACAGCAGATTATCGCTTTGCGTAATATCGATCGCGGGGTTGCTGTCCTTACTCACCACTTCTATATTCCGGAAGATAATGCCCGACGCTTCCTGGATATCGATCCCCTTGGAAGACTGGAAAACCATGTTTTCCAGTACGATGTCCTTTACGTGCATTTCAGGGATGCCACGGATAAAGATGGCCTTTGCTGCGCCATTGCAATAGACATTGCTGATATGGAAGTTCCTGAACACCGGCGTGGTTTCATCCACTTTTTTAAACTCGGCTACGGGCAGTTCCCTTTTTTCTCCGGCCATGGGAACAGGATCCTTGGCCATATAATACATGTCAAACAAAATCGCATCACCGGGGATATCTTTCATGAAGATGTCCTTTATATAGATATCCTCCACAACACCGCCCCTACCGCGCGTGGTTTTAAACCTCAGGCCAATGTCAGCCCCAATGAAGGTGCAGTTACTGACATGAATATTCTTTGCACCACCGCTCATTTCACTCCCAATCACAAATCCGCCGTGCGAAGAATAGACGGTGCACCCCCTGATGATGACGTCCTGGGTGGGCATGGCTCTTTTTCGCCCCTCGGCATCACGACCGCTTTTCATGCAGAGCGCATCGTCGCCGACGTCAAAAACAGAATTCTCGATCAGCACATAACGGCAACTTTCTACGTCTATCCCATCGCCATTCTGTGCATACCACGGATTTTTGACAAAAACATTTCTTACCGTAAGATGCTCACTCATCAAGGGATGGAGGCACCAAGCCGGAGAATTCCGGAAGGTGACGCCTTCCAGGAGTATTTTGCTGCAATTGGTGAGGAGCAGGAGGTTAGGACGAAGGAAATCCTTTATGCTATCGTAAAACGCGGGCGTTCTGTCCGATGTGATCTGGCCCGGGTTAGACATCTTCGATCCCTTCAATGATTTCTCCGAAGGGTACCAGGTCCTTTTATCCTCACTCACGAGACCACCCGATGCCACGAGTTTTTCCCACTGGCTCTCACTCAGTTTTTCTTTCTTCACCATACGCCAGGCGTCACCATTTCCATCAATGATGCCTTTGCCGGTGATGGCAATATTGGTAGCACCGGTAGCGGAAATAGGAGACTGATTCCTCATTTGGGGAAGACCCTCCCAATTGGCCTTCACTAGTGGGTACTGTGCAAAGTCATCTGAAAAAAGCAGGGTAGCTCCGGTGCTGAGATGAAGATTGATATTGGTTTTCAATACGATCGG
>JBBAJN010000002.1:0-77594 GCA_040404045.1 Chitinophagaceae bacterium | reverse complement strand
ATGAATAATTAAACCATCTTCACTGCCTGTCTGGCCAGCAACAGCCACTTGCCGCCCTGCCTCTGGAAAACCAGCAGAATTTTGATATGGGCTTCTCCGGGCTTGCCGCCATCATTCGTCTTTGCATGCAATTCATGGCGAACTACTGCGGTGTTTCCACTCACACTGACCGTCTGGTCTTTCAACTCGATGCTCACAAAATCAGATTTCCCGGACGCAATGTTTTCAACAAACTCCTGTTTGTTCTCCACCCGACCCGTACTGTGTCCATAACTCAATTTATCTGATGCGATAGCTTCCAACTCCGCACGATTCGCGTCAACCATGGCATTGCGTAAACGCTCCACTACATTGGCTACTTCAGTTTCCTGTTTAATTTGTGCTTGTGTTGTCATGATCAAGAGTAATAGGGGTGCAATGAATAGTAATTTCATGTTGGGGTTTTTATCCGTTTTTTATTTGCTTTTCTACTCCCGGAAATATACTATGGAACTGCTTAGTACGTCCACTTAAAAGAAGATTCTTTACGAAATCGGTTTCCCAATAACACGTTCTTATTTTGCGCTCGCTCCGGGGAATGAATAATATGAAGCTGTGCGGGGATCCCTTGAATGTGGCCACTTCCGTGTATATCTTGTTTTTGTTCATTTCCGCAATAAGGGCTATTATTCTTAGCCACTACATGCGCTGGTATTTCCGGGACCATCTTCAGGTCGGGGAAGTTCTTAAGGTGCTTATTGTACTCAGTCTGCATGTTGTAAGAACTGTCCCTGACACCGGTCAGCCCGGCCCGCGACTGTGCTATTGCAGCGAGAACAAAAAAATAAAACGATGATATCAGGACGATCGACTTCATGATCTCACCAGTGATTTGATGTACATGTGAATATTTAAATAGGATGGGTGTAATGTAGAGGTGGCAGCATCTGGGCTAGAAACAGAAGCTTCTTCATAAGGCAATTAATTTGAGTTGGTGATAAACAATCGTCGATCCTTGTCAGGAAAAACCCTCCAAGATTAAGGAGTATTATTATCAGATGCGATTTGCTATAAGATTTTATTTACGCAATCGTTCCCGATATCGATTCCGTAAAGACCGAATCATACAATTCCGGCCAGTAGCGTGGCAAATGAATAGAAGCCTTGTAAATAATGGTTTTGCAGATCTGCGATCAACCCTGCTCGGTCTGCTGCATCTTGGTGGACTTACGGATCAGCAACTGTGTGGAAAGCACCCTGGTTTCAAAACTTTTAACGGGCGTTTTACTTTCGATCATCTGCAACAGCATGTTGGTAGACATCTGGCCCATTTCGAAGGCTGGTTGCTTGATCACCGATAGGGGCGGATCAAGCAGATCTGTAAGATCACCGTTGGAAAATCCAATGAGTCCGATATCACCCGGGATAGACATGTTCATCTGTTTGAGTATACGAAGGCAACCTGTAGTGAGTTTATCCGAAGAGGCAAAAATGGCATCCGGTTTTTCTTCATGCGAAAACAGGAATCTCATGGCTTCTTCCAACTCAGACAAGATCATTCCCCCATGATTGCAGATCCTGATCATGTTCTCATCCACTTTCATACCGTGGTCGGCCAGTGCCGCCTTATAGCCACCGATCCGCTCCTTAGCAATGGAAAGAACAGCAGGATTGCAGATGGTGGCAATGTTTCGGTACCCAGAATGGATGAGATGGGTGGTGGCATTGTATGCGCCGGTGAAATTGTCGACGATCACCTTATGCGTATCGATCTCCGCCACAATCCGGTCAAAGAATACGATGGGCATTCCCTTATTAATAAGATTCTGGAAAGCATCGAAATTTGTTGTTTCAGCAGATACCGATATGAGCAATCCGTCGATGGAACGGCTGGTGAGGTACTGGAGGTTGCCCATCTCTTTCTCAAGGCTTTCATGGCTCTGGGAAATAATAACGTTATAGCCCTTTTCTTTGGCTACCGATTCAACACCATTGATGATCTGGGAGAAAAAACTGTTTGCGATCTCGCCAACGATAACGCCAATGGAATGGCTTTTCCTTTCCTTCAGGCTGAGGGCAATAGGATTGGGCTGGTAGTTGATCTTTTCGGCATACTCCAACACCAATTTCTTGGTTTCAATACTGATCTCGTAACTGTCGCGCAGTGCGCGGGAGACGGTGGAAGTAGATAAACCTAGAGCCTGCGCGATATCCTTTATGGTGACGGCCTCAAATTTCATGCTGTGGGAAACTGCTACCTGCTTTCATGGCAAAGGCATTCCGGGTCAAGTTAATTATTCTTTTTGTATTTCAGCAGTTGATTGACCCGGGGTAGAATAACACAACAACTGTTCCTGAAAGCCCGCTTTACACATTTCCACATTGGTACAATTGCACATTATTCCTCCTAACTTTACGGGATGAATGACTATCTCGCCGGGTTGAATGAACGGCAGCGTGAAGCAGTAATACATGTGGAGGGACCCCTGATGATCGTGGCAGGAGCGGGGAGCGGAAAAACCAAGGTGCTCACTACACGAATTGCCCATCTTATGGCCAATGGCGTTGATTCCTTCAACATCCTCGCGCTCACTTTCACCAACAAGGCCGCCAAAGAGATGAAAGAGCGGGTAGGGCATATCCTTGGCGGCAGCGAAGCCCGGAATCTGTATATCGGAACCTTTCACTCCGTTTTTGCCAGGATCCTCCGTGTGGAAGCCCCCAAGATCGGTTACCCGGCAAATTTCACCATATATGATACAGACGATGCAAAGTCCGTGGTAAAAACAGTGATCAATGAATTGGGGCTTGACGATAAACATTATAAACCCAATACGGTCTATAACAGGATCTCCTCAGCCAAGAACGCCCTGGTCAACGCCATTGATTATGCCAGCGACTATGCCTTACAACAGGAAGACATGCGGGCGAATCGCCCGGCCATTGCCCAGATATACAAGGCCTATGTAGCCCGATGTTTTAAGAACGGCGCCATGGATTTCGACGACCTTCTCCTCAAATTCTATGAGTTGCTGAGCCATGTTCCAGAGTCACTCCATAAATACCAGCACAAGTTCAAATATATTATGATCGATGAGTACCAGGATACCAATCCTGCACAGTACGAGATCATCAAACTGCTGGGTGCGGCCTATGAAAATGTTTGTGTGGTTGGGGACGATGCCCAGTCGATCTATTCTTTCCGGGGCGCCACCATACAGAACATCCTGCAGTTCCAGAAGGACTACGACAATGTACACGTGGTGAAGCTGGAGCAGAACTACCGGTCAACGCAAAACATCATCAGCGTAGCCAACGAGGTGATCGGCAACAACAAGGGGCAGATCCCCAAGGAACTCTGGACGGCCAATGACCACGGCGATAAGATCAGCCTTGTACGGACGGCTACAGATAACGACGAAGGAAAATTTGTGGCGGACACCATCCAGGAACAGAAACTCCGGAATCATTACCATAACAGGGATTTCGCGATACTCTACAGGACCAACGCCCAAAGCCGTGCTTTTGAAGAAGCCCTGAGGAGAATGAATATCATGTACACCATTTATGGTGGTATCAGTTTTTACCAACGTAAGGAGATCAAGGATTTTATCGCTTACCTCCGAATTACAGTGAACCAACGCGATGAAGAAGCGCTGAAACGCATCATCAACTATCCCGTCCGGGGCATTGGAAAAACCACCATTGATAAACTGGTACTGATCGCCAATGAGAACAACTTCACCATGTGGGAGGTGCTCTGCAACGCAGCCATGTATGGATTCAAATCAAACACGCTCGAGGCCCTGGACAATTTTGTGATCATGATCAAGAGCTTCACGTCCATGCTTGAAAGCCAGAACGCCTATGATGTTGCCATACATGTTGGTAAGCAAACCAATATCGTCAAAGAACTGTTCAACGATAAGAGCACCGAAGGCATGCAGCGCTATGAGAATACCCAGGAATTGCTAAACTCCATCAAAGAGTGGGTAGAAAGCCCTGATAACGAAGAGGGGGAAGTGATCAGTAAAACACTCGGCGCATATTTACAGCAGATCACGCTGCTGACGGACGCGGATGATAAAGATCCCAATGCTGATACCGTAAAGCTGATGACCATCCATGCGGCAAAAGGCCTGGAGTTCCCCTGTGTATTTGCAGCCGGATTGGAAGAAATGCTTTTCCCAAATGCCATGAGCATCAACACCAGGGAAGAACTGGAAGAAGAAAGAAGACTGTTCTATGTAGTGATCACAAGGGCCAAAAAAAGACTGTGGATCACGTATGCCAATACCCGCTATAAATTCGGTTCCCTTGTTCAAAATGAACCTTCAAGGTTTATTGAAGAACTGCCCGATGCCTTCATAGACCGTTCCTTTGCCGGCGGTGGAATGCGAAACCAGGGGCCGGGTGGATCGGCTTACGACCGCATGCATGGTGGTTGGAGAAACAGTCCTCCTTCATCAAAGCCCTCCAACTCAAAAGGCCAGGCCTGGGAAGCGGAACAACGATATGGCGCACCACCCAAGCCCACTCCATCATATATGCCTCCTAAGGCACCACCCAAGGTGGTGGAACATGTACCCAGCGCAGACTTCACCCCAAGTGATACCTCGGCCCTGGAAGCAGGGATGAAGGTAGAACACCAGAAGTTTGGCTTCGGCGAAGTGGTGAAAATGGAAGGTGCTGCCCACAACCCCATTGCCACCATTAAGTTTGATCAGAACGGTGAGAAAAAGATCATGCTCAATTATGCCAAGTTGCGCATTATTGAGGGATGATATATCGCAAAAAAAACGCCCCTCAGAGAGGAGCGCCCTGGTTTATACTAATTCATAAACTATTTGATTACTCGATCAATCACCTGGATCAGGCCGTTCTTGGTGGGGATCGATTCAGTGATCTTTGCTCCACCCAGGTCCAGCGCGTTACCGGCCGCGTCTTTCAGACCTCCGGCGTTGATCTGCTCAGGGCTCAGTTTGCCGGGGAGAATATGTTTCTTCAGGAGGCTGGTCAGTTGATCTTTATTCTCAGGCTTCATCAAATTCTGCAGCACATCCTGTGATACACCTTTCAGTGCTTCGTTGCTTGGTGCAAGCAGGGTAAAGGGAGCCTTACCGATCAGTTTATCCAGTCCGCCCGCACCTTTCAGCAATCCGGTGAGGCCAGACAAATTCGGGTTTGCACCCATTGCGCCCATCAGGGAAGAAGCAGCAGTTGAACAGCTGAAGTTGAGGACGGTGACAAACAAGATCACCAGTGAAATACGTACGATTTTCATACTTAAATAGTTTGTACGAAAATCGAAATTTCCCATCCGCCTGCCCGGTTTGCCAGGTGTCAAGATATAATTCGAAACAAATCGATGTAACTTTCTCGTCATTTATGCTACTTATCCAGGAGTAATGCACCAAAACACTTCACAAACGGAGTTTCTGCGGCTTGTAGAGCAACATAGGGGGATCATTGTCAAGATCTGCTCTATTTATGCCCGTCAGCCGGAAGAACGCGAAGATCTTTTCCAGGAGGTGATTGTGCAGCTATGGCGGGCCTGGCCCTCTTTCAAGGGACTGTCTAAATTTAGCACCTGGTTATACCGCATAGCGTTAAACACATCTATCTCCGGATTGCGTAAAATGCAAACGGACCTGGTGTATATGGACCATTTGCAACTTCCCGAGCGGGCCCATGAGGACGACCAGCTGAAGCAGGAACAACTCTCCGCCCTATACAGGGCGATCCGACTATTGCCGGAAATCGACCGGGCCGTAGTTATGCTTTTCCTGGAAGACCATTCCTATGAAGAAATGGAAGAGATCCTCGGTATCTCCCAGGGTGCCTTACGGGTCAAAATGGCCAGGGCAAAAGAAAAATTAAAAAGAACCATTCAAACTATAGAACATGGAGCTTGAGCAATTGAAAGACATGTGGAAGGAACAGGAGGCTTCTGGGCCTAAGATCGAAGTTCAGCCATTACTTGGGAAGAAATCAAACTCCCCCATTGCGATCATGAAAAGGCATCTCACCGCGGAGCTTATACTGGTGATCGTCCTGTTCGGTTTGGTGATCGCCTATTACCTGCTCGCTTTCAACGGAAAATTTGCGGTAGTATCCACTATGTATATCATAACAGGTCTCTTATGCTGCCTGTATTACTATAAGAAATACCGGCTGCTCAATGAAATGGAATGCATGGCTTGCCAGGTGAAAAGCAACCTCAGCAAACAGGTTTATACATTGGAAAAATATGTTCGGTTCTACCTGCTCGCAGGCACAGCTGCTTTGCCGATCTTCATGATATTTTTCTACTGGTTCGAATACACCTATATCCCAAGGACCCGAGCCCACATCTTCATGCTCCCTTCCGAAACCGTGAGCGTTGCGAGGTCATTGGGGGTCTTCGCGCTTTGGGCAATTGCTGCCACCATTGTTGCATATTTCATCAACCGATGGTACGTGCATAAGCTGTATGGTAAGCACATCGACAAGCTGAAACAAATGCTGTTGCAGATGGATGACGATACCGCACTCTCCTAGGGAATATATTAACTTCAATTAAAAATTCAGTCTATGTCTATAAGGTGTCTCCTGATCCTGTTGGTAATGGCCACTTCGTGCAGTGCATCAAAAAATTCAAAAAAGGCGGTTGGCAAAGATCCCGGGGCCGGTATCGAGAATGCCTTGCTTTGGTCCGTTTCGGGTAAGGGCCTCTCCTCGCCATCCTACGTTTACGGTACCATACATATGATCTGTAAAGAGGACTTCCTTTTCTCCAACACGTTGAAAGAAAAAATTGCCGAATCTCAGCAAATCTATCTGGAGATCGACATGGACGATCCCACCATGATCATCAAAATGGCAACCCTGGCGATGATGAAAGATAAATCGCTGAAAGACCTGATGAGTAGTTCCGACTATGAAATGGTTTCCAAATATGTGAAGGACTCCCTGGGGATGCCCATGATGATGATCAATAAGATGAAACCGATTGCGCTCATGGGCCTGCTATACACGCGCATGTTGCCCTGTTCTTCGAACGAGTCTTACGAACAGAAATTCGTTGAAATAGCAAAGGCCTCAAAGAAAGAAGTAAAAGGCCTGGAAACCATAGAAGCCCAGATGGCCGTGTTTGATAAGATCCCCGATTCCCTGGAAGCCAAAATGATCCTCGAGATGATTCGCACCATGCCGCAGCAACGCAAACAGCTGGTGGAAATGGTAGATTCCTACAAAAAAGAAGACCTAACCAGGCTTTCCAACCAAATGAGTGAATCGCCGGAATGGAAAGGCTTTGAAGATATTCTCCTGGTCAACCGGAACCGCAATTGGATCTCCATTATGGAAGCTGCCATGAAACAGGGCAGCCAGATGTTTGCCGTTGGAGCCGGCCATCTTCCCGGTAAGGAAGGAGTGATCACGCTGCTCCGCCAGGCAGGTTATACCGTAACGCCAATCAAACAATCTTTTGGGGAAATGGCTAAGAATTAGCTAATTGGCTCATTAACTCATTGGCTCATTCTTGAATGCCGAATTCATTACTGAATCTAAGCATAACGAATTAGTCAATCAGCCAATCAGCCAATTAGTCAATTAGTTAATGCGCCGCGCCGCCAATGCTCGCAAGGTCCCTGTCAAACATATAATGTCCGGCTTTATCGTCGCCGATCAAGCGGAGCTTATCGATGACCTTCCTGGCCAGCGCCTCTTCCTCGATCTGCTCGCTCACATACCACTGGAGGAAGTTATGCGTAGTGTAGTCCTTTTCGTTCAGGCAGATGTCCACCAGCTTATTGATCTCATTGCTTACATGGATCTCGTGGTCCAGGACCATCTGAAACAGGGGCCGGATACCCTCATATTTTACAGGCGGCTGTGACAGCAGGGGAATGATCCCGTGTCCACCACGTTCATTGACGAATTTTACCAGCTTGAGCATATGCATCCGCTCTTCATCGGAATGCGTATACAGGAAATTGCTGATCCCCTCATAGCCCTGCACTTCGGCCCAGGAGGCCATGGCAAGGTAGATCTGGGATGACTCTGCTTCTAATACAACTTGTTGATTTAGTGCGGCTTCTATAACAGGTGATAACATAATGCTGATTTATTTAGGAAAGATAGTCAAGTTTACGATTTTGGAAAATAATCGGGCCAAGAATGGTCTTTAACGTTACTAAACAATAAAAAGCGTCGGTTGTTCTTAATTTTGTACGCTCAAACAGCCCCATTATGATACAAACAGGAAGTCCAGTGATCAGCATATACACCGAAATGACGCCCAACCCGGAGACCATGAAGTTTGTGGCCAACAAGCTGCTTTACCCCGGCAAAAGCATCGATTTCCCGGATATTGACGCAGCAGGACCATCACCAATGGCCGTTGAACTGTTTGGATTTCCTTTTGTGAAGGCAGTGTTCATAGCCAGCAACTTCGTTACCATCACCCGCACACCGGACGCGGATTGGGAAGATGTGAAGCCCACCATTCGCCAATTCCTGAAGGAATACCTGGAAGAAGGTAAGGCGGTGATCAATGAGGACCAGGTGGTGGAAACCGATAAAAAAGACAACAATATCGTCCTTTCGGAAGATGGGGACGTGGTCAAGCGCATTAAAGAGCTGCTTGAAAATTATGTGAAGCCGGCTGTGGAAATGGACGGCGGCGCCATACAATTCAAGAAATTCGAAGATGGTGTTGTGACCCTGATGCTACAGGGAAGTTGCTCCGGTTGCCCATCATCCATGATCACGCTGAAGGCTGGCATCGAACAAATGATGAAGCGGATGATCCCGGAAGTGGAAGAAGTAGTAGCAGAAGCTGAATAATTGTTTTATTTATCTGGTTGCCCTTTTAAATTTCCTCCTTCTTGTCGGACAGGGAAATCCTGCAGCGTTTTATAATGATTTCCCAATAGATCCTTGATCTGGCCACCCCAGGCAATACCCAGCCTCATGGCTACTTCCCGGCTTTTCCATTCCGTATGCCTTTCGAAGGGATCCATTCGAAGATTGATCAACAATGCACTCGGGCGATTGTAATCGAAGAATCCTTCCCTCGACTGCAAATGAGACTTCCAGGCACCTATACGGACGGCTGAAAGATCTTTCTCGTTATAATAAATTTCAAAGTTTCTGGCAGAGGGCGCATTACTGGTCCAGTGAGCCAAGTTGTTCACGCCGTCTATATAGACCTTGTGTGAAACTTTCAGTTTATCGTGTACCCCATCAATTCCGGCTGCCGCCAAAAGAGTGGTGAATAGATCACAATGGTCCTGTATACCGTTCGACTTCTTGCCGGCGGGAATCCTGGCGGGCCACCGTACCAGCATGGGAACCCTTACTCCTCCCTCCCAGGTAGTGGCTTTCTCACCGCGGAACGGGGTAGTACCTGCATCGGGAAACCAATCCACCATAGCACCGTTATCAGTAGTAAAAATGACAATGGTGTTTTCGGTTAGAGCAAGATCGTCCAGTTTCTTCAATATTCTGCCAACCATATCATCCAGCTCCATCATTCCACTCCCGTAAATATCAAACTCGGAAGAAAAATCAGTAGCCAGGTTCCGGTTCTCAGGTCTCAGGTGGGTATAGATATGCATCCGCGAAGGATTGAACCAGGCGAAAAACGGCTTTCCCTCCTGTTTACTTTTCTCGATAAAGGAAATTGTATGCTTGAGGAATTCCTCGTCGACTGTTTCCATCCGCTTGGGGTCAAGCGGCCCGGTATCCTCGATTCTTTGCTTGCCTATTCTTCCAAAACGGGGATCAACGGTTGGATCATCAACGTTGGTAGCCACACATCTCAAAACCCCGCGTGGTCTATATCGATCATTAAAGTCCTTTTCTTTGGGCCAGGTTTTTAGAAAGGGTTCTTCTTCTGTATTAAGATGGTAAAGATTTCCATAGAATTCGTCGAATCCATGCACGGTTGGTAAATGCTCGTTTCTGTCGCCCAGGTGGTTCTTACCGAATTGACCCGTGCGATAACCCAGCGGCTTGAGCAGCTCCGCAAGGGTGGGATCTTTTTCACTCAAACCAATAGGAGAACCGGCCATACCCACCGTGGTAAGGCCTGTGCGTATGGGAAGTTGACCTGTAAGGAACATGGCACGCCCAGGAGTGCAGGATGGCGCTGCATAATGATCGGTGAACATCAGCCCCTCGGTAGCGATCCGGTCAATGCCTGGGGTAGGGACCATCATGCCATTGTTGTAAGCTCCAACATTCCAATATCCAACGTCATCAGGCATGATCACCAGGATATTGGGCTTATCGGTAAGATTCTTACCAGCCACCACCCGTGTTCCTGCTTTCTTTTGTGCCGGCAGCTGGCCCCAGGATGAAGCGCAAACAATCATTAAAAGAACAAGGGGCATTATTATCTTGCGTTTCATGTTACCACATTTTAAAGTTGACCATGGTTGTCTGCGGAGGGTTTAAAGAACCCTGATGAATTGTATATCCAGCCAATTCCTAAGTTAGAGATTCTTTCAGGAAACAAACATTCTGGTCTTCGTGAGGATACTCAACAACACCACCAGCAACGCTATCAATGCAGGCAGTGCCTGCACAAAAAATATCTTCCTGCTGGCAGTAAAAGCGCCATAAATGCCGGCTACCGCCACACAAGCCAGGAAAAACATGGCCACATTAGAAGCCCAGGTCTGATCTCTGATCAACAGGCTCCAGATCAATCCAGCCGCCAGAAAACCATTGTACAATCCCTGGTTGGCGGCCAATGTTTTGGTGGGCTTAAACAACTCGGGTGCCAGCGCACCCCGGAAAACCTTCTTTCCCGTTTTCTCCCAGGAAAACATCTCCATCCACAGGATATAAAGATGTTCCAGGGCCACAAGGGCAATAAGGACCTGTGCAAGTGTATTCATGATCGGTTTTTTTTGCAGTGAGTGCCGGCTGAAACCAATTGGTGCAACCATCTTTTCCCCTATTAAAGGAGCCGATATGCCACCCATGAGCTACGCCTGGCGTACCATCAACCCTTCTTCCAGATCACGTTCCGCTCTGCCAGGTAAGCCATGACATATTCAAAGCAGGCTTTATGTTTTCCCACCAGCTCGGGTGGAAATACCCCCCGCTCCTCAAACAGTCCGGCTCCCACCATATTCACCGTTGCCGTGGCCACATAGCCCGTGCTCCTGCTCATGGATGAGGTCTTCGTAGCCGCGTCATAACGGTCCAGCATACTGTACGTCACCGTTCTGCCTTCCCCGTGCAGGATCACCTTCATCACCGTCAGCTCTTCTTCCTCTTCACCCAGCCTCCATTCCCTGAAAAGGATCCTGGACGTGAATGCGAGGGGGCTGATCTTATGTCCATTGACCTCAATCTCTTCCTCACTGAAAAAACCGGCTTCCCTCAATGCAATGATCAGCTCCACATGCCCGGGGTAACGAAGCGTTTTCTCCTTCTGGTTGGTAATATGCGGCATCGTGAATAACAATGACCTGAGGCCATCCGTATTAAAGGATTCCAGCGTTCCCAATTCATCAAAATCCATCCACTCCAGCTCTGTGAGGGCAGGCTTCACTACAATGTGGCCATTCTCCATAATGCGTGCCGGACGGGTGTACTCCTCGATCACATCAACAGGGGAAAAAGGCGCCTTGTACTCAAAGGGTTTTTTACGCAGCTTAGGCAAACCACCCACATAGACCTCGAAGGCATCGATCCTCATTTCCTCATTATACCTGCCAATGATATAATTACTCATACCTGGCGCCACACCACAATCCGTGATCACTGTAACGCCATGCTTTTTCGCCAGGGCATCCAGTTCCAGCGCGTTCTCCGGGAAGAACGATATATCTACAATATTTTTTCCCGTCTCAATCACCGCCTTCACCGTACTGAACCCCATGAAGCCCGGCACGGCGATCAATACCAGATCCGCGTCTTTGAGCCATTCCCCAAAATGCCCGTGCTTCGTAAGATCAGCGTGTATGGTATCAATGGTTTGGTTCCGCTGCCTCAACAACGATAAATTATACTCGCTGTAATCAAACACCCTCACTTCATGGTTCCATGCGAGGTCAAGTGCCATGGCCCTGCCCACCATCCCGGCTCCTAAAACTGATATCTTCATACCCCAAACATTTATACAAATATGAAATTTCTTGTTGTGAATATTTGTTTTGATTTTTGAGCGATCATGCAGGAAGTCTGGAACTCGTTTATTCAGGGGATGCTTCAAACCGGTTGGCTGGAAGCAGTTGCCGTAGTGGCGGGCATAGCCAGCGTGGTTTTTTCCAGGAAAGAGAATATCCTCGTCTATCCGGTAGGCCTCATCAACACCATCATTTATATCTACCTCAGCGCACACGGACAGCTTTTTGGCGAGGCCGCCGTGAATGTCTACTATACCATCATGAGTATATACGGCTGGATATTATGGAAAAAGAAAGACGAATCAAGCCATGCCAAAGTACATGTGGGTTATTCCAGCCGCAACATGTGGATAGCACAACTTACTTTCTTCGCTTTCTGGTACGTCACCATCTACGCTGCACTCAGCTACCTCAAAAAAGAATTCGCCCCGGGTGTCATCCCTGTCGCCGATGCCTTTGCATCGGCCACTGCATTTACAGGTATGTGGCTCATGGCACGCAAAAAAGTGGAGAGCTGGTGGTGGTGGATCGCGACAAACCTCAGTTCCATTCCCCTCTATTTTGTGAAGGGGTATGTGTTCACCAGCGTTTATTATTTTATTTTGCTGATCCTGGCCGTAGCAGGACTGATCGAATGGTCAAGGCGGGCGAGATCAATTGACTAATTGGCTAATTTGCTCATTGGCTGATTAATAAACGCATTAACTAATTTTGCACCTTGAATACCACTCGTAAATCTAAAAGGCCTTATCAACTCATCAAATACAATAACTGAAAACAGAAGCCACCATACCGGGAAGTCGTGATACATCAAACGCCATCCAGGCTCCTGCGGTAAAACGCATCGTGGTGATAGGACCGGAATCCACGGGCAAGAGCACACTCTGCGAGGAACTTTCACAGCATTTCGACGCACCATGGTGTCCCGAATTCGCCCGTGAATACCTCCTGGCTTACGGCACTTCCTATACGTACAACGACCTCCTCACCATTGCAAAGGGACAATTGGCACTTGAAGATGAATATGCCATCCTGGCCTACAAGGAATGGAATGAACAGCAAAACCGCCAGACTAAAACACCGTTGTTGCTGGTGGACACCAATATGTATGTGATGAAAGTATGGTGCGAATTCGTATTTGGTAATTGCCACCCCTTCATCCTGGAACAGATCGCAGGAAGGCCCTATGACCTTTACCTGCTCTGCAATACGGATCTGCCATGGACAAAAGATGAACTTCGTGAGTACCCCGACCATGACACCAGGCAAAAGCTTTACCTCATGTATAAAGATATCCTGGTAAACCAGCATGTTCCCTGGGTAGACATCTCAGGGAACGATGAGGAACGACTGCAGGCAGCACTGGCCGGCATACACCATTTTCTTCCTAACCTTACCATTCGCCCATGAATTTTATCCGATCCAAGGCCCGCGATCTTTTTTACCTGTCTTGGTTGATCCTGAACCTCCTGCTGGCAAAGAATACCGGACTGCTCGACGATGAAGCTTATTACTGGGTCTATTCCAAATTCCCCGACTGGGGCTATTACGATCATCCACCTATGATCGCACTGCTGATCAAGGCGGGGGATTCCCTATTCCATAACGAATTCGGAGTGCGTTTCTTCATCGTGCTGATGAGTACCCTAACCCTCTATCTGATCGACAAACTCTGCGAAAAAAAGAACGACCCTCTTTTTTATACCATCGCTGCCTCCATGTTCCTCCTGCAGATCGGCAGCATCCTCGCCGTACCCGATTTGCCGCTGATGTTTTTCATCGCCCTCTATTTCACGGTCCTGAAAAACTTCCTCGCCGGACCCAACTGGAAGAACAGCCTGCTCCTCGGCCTGGTCATGGCCTGCATGCTATACAGCAAATATCACGCTGTGCTGGTCATTTTCTTTACACTCCTGGCGAACCCCCAACTGATTAGGAAATGGCAATCCTACCTCGCCGCCACAGTAGCATTTGCGCTATTTCTGCCCCACATCATCTGGCAGGTGCAGCACAACCTGCCCTCGGTGAACTACCATCTTTTTGAAAGGAACGCTACCCAGTACCAGTTCGAGTTCACGCTGCAATACCTCATCGGTCAGGTGCTTCTCGCCGGACCACTGATCGGATGGCTCGTCCTTTACGCTGCCTTTACCAAGAAGCCCGCAGATCCGTTTGAGAAAACGCTGAAATGGACCACCGTTGGCATTTTCTCGCTGTTCCTGATCGCCACCTTCAAAGGAAGGTCCGAAGCAAACTGGACCGTACCCGCCTTCGTAGGCCTGATCGTACTCGCGCACCAACATCTTACAGAAAGGCCCCAGTGGCGAAAATGGGCCTACTGGATGCTGGTCCCTTCCTTACTCATCGCCTTTGCCACCCGCATATATATGATGGCGGACGTGAAGCCGCAGGCATGGCTCAAAAAAGATGAGTTTCACAAAACCCGCGAATGGGCGGAGGCCGTTAAAGACAGCGCGAAATACCTGCCCGTAGTATTTCCAAATTCCTATCAGCGCGCATCGCAGTATTGGTTCTACACAGGGAGGCCTTCATTTTCGCTCAATACCATTCAATATCGAAGAAACAACTACAATTTCTGGCCACTCGAAGATGAGTTGCAGGGAAAGAAAGTGTTGTTGGTGTACCTCGATGACCTGGGCATTTACCGGGATAGCCTGCCAAATGAAAGAAGGCCCATGCATTCAAAAATCGTAGACTCATTTTACTCCCATTCCAATATTTTCCTGGAAGAACAAAACAAGGCCGCGATCATAAATGGCAAAACACTGCGCGTCAGGTTAAGGGGTAAGATGACCCAACGATTTGCTAAGAGCCAGACACCGGTCTTCCTCGCTTTATACGCGCATGATAATGATGTGGCATATACCCTGAAGGGCAAAAAATTCCTGGGCATCTATAGCGGTGAGAATCCTTCATCCTTCGCCATTGACGTGGATCTTTCCTCCGTAAAACCGGGTACCTACCGTTATAAATGGGCGATAGAATCCTGCATACCGGGATGGCCAACACTCAATAGTTCGTCGAGGGAACTAATCGTTCGATAATTCCTCACATTTATCACATGATGAGCATCCTTAAGCCTTTACAAAGTCAAGGCTTAAGGATGCTCATCACTTCGGGATCTCCATCCAAATGGCTCATCTGCCGGAGGACCCAGCGGGAACGAATGGACACGTAGCGCGAGGGCGGCTTAACCGAATATTTTTTTGGATTGGGAAGACAGGCCGCGATCAGGGCGGATTCATTACGGGTCAGGTTCTTTGCGGGCTTATTGAAATAGGCCTGCGATGCCGCTTCAATACCAAAGATCCCCTTGCCCATTTCGGCCACGTTCAGGTACACTTCCAGGATGCGCTGCTTGCTCCAAAACAATTCGATCATGAACGTGAAATACACTTCAAGACCCTTCCTGACCCAGCTTCTGCCCTGCCAAAGAAAAACATTCTTCGCCACCTGCTGGCTGATGGTTGATGCGCCCCGAACACGACCAGGCTTTTTCTCGTTATAAGCCATCGCCTTCTTGATACTTTTAAAATCGAAGCCATCGTGGTCCGGGAAGATCTGATCCTCAGACGCCATCACCGCAAGCTTGGCATTAGCAGAAATACTGGCTCGGCCAACATAGTCGCGTTTCAGTCCATAGCCCTGAAGAATACTGCCCACCTGCGTAAGGGTAATGGGAGGATTGATCCAGATCAGTACAATGAGATAAAGAAAATGGGAAACAAATAGAAACAATAAGATCTTCCTGATTATTCTAAACATCGGTTAAGGCTCATTTTGAGGTGGCCGGCGCAGTGGATGTGTTGATGTATTTCAGTTGGTAACTTCCCCCGATCGTATATCTTCTTTTCCGCAACTTACTCATAACAAAACCAGCTGCAGCAATGCCTGTTGATATGGCTACCGTACTCCAGATCACGGGCTCTTTCTGATAAGCTGCATTGATCAGGTGCAGGGCCGTATAGGCTGAACCACCCACCATAAACAAGGTCCCATTACGAAGCAGCTCAAAACCGGCCTTATCTTTTCGGATCCACAAAATCTCATTATAATGGTAGGGGAGAAAATAGGTGGATATGGTGTCCTGCACCTGCGTGCCCCACATCGTGTAAGCCTGTCTTATATCATACTGCTGGATGAACAGCGTGTCCCGCTCTATCTTCCGGATCATCCCTCCGATCACGCGGCCGTTACGGGCCCCGAATTCGATCGTTTTGCCGGAGAAGTAAGACTTCACCGTCCTGTTCTGGCTGTTGCGAAGTACCAGCATATCAAAGGACCCTGTTTGTGCAAACAGGGCAGCGGTGGTGAACACCAGGAAAATCATAGTGATGCATTTCTTCATGATCAACCTCTTAATTGCCTAAAAATATCGCGCTGTATAACAACACTGAAGCGAAGATAACCAGTATTGTTCCTGAAATCTTGTTGATCAACAAAATATGCCTGGGCGTAAGGCTGTTCCTGATCTTACCGGCGCCAAGTACTTTAAAAACATCTGCCAGCATATTCAAGCCCAGGCATACCGAAAAAATCACCATGCGCTCCCAGAAACTATGTATGGTGGCAAACGCAGTAGCATTGACCAGCCAAAAGATCAGCACGCTGGGGTTGAGTGTGTTGATAAGGAAACCCGAAAGGGCGATCCTGGAAAAATCAGTTTTTGTAAAGGTTCTCACCAGTTCGGTCTCTCCCGCCTGCAACGTTACTTTTTTGAAGAAGATGTAATAGATCCCCATGCACGCCAGGAAGGTGCTGCCTACATAGGCAATGGCATGCCGGAACTCGAGTAATTCCTTGACCAGCTCGGAAAAAAAATTGCTCAGCAAAACAAGCAATAGATCACTGATCCAGACGCCGGCCACAAAACTAAATCCGCCTTTATGCCCGTTGTTAATGCTCTGTTTGATGATGGTGAAGATGACCGGGCCCACGGAGAGGACGAGAAGAAGACCGAGGCCTATACCCTTGACGATGGCTTCCAGCATTATGATCCTACTGTAGGTTGTTTAGTACCTGTGAACTGCTGCCATTCCTGCAGCAATCCGCCTTTCAAGACCCTGGGAAATTTATGTTGCCCGCCAACCTTGCCTTTTGAAGCCATAAAGTCCATGAACGTTTTTTCGGGGAATACATCAACCATGATCTCTTTCAGTGCGCTCTTTCTTTCCACTGCATAGTCATCGTTCAACTCCTTCAGCTTTCCGTCAAGGATGGTTTTCAGCTCCTCTGCGTTCACGTGGTTATCACAAGCCAGGTACCAGTGGTGGGCAAAGAAATTGCCGTAAGGGACTCCGGCAACAGTGAACTCGGGGATATGGATATTCATCTTTTCACTGGCCAGCTGAAGAGCCTTATTCATATTGTCCACACTGAGATGTTCGCCAACGAGGCTGAGGAAATGTTTTGTTCGGCCCGTGATGATGATCTCGCACCGGTCCAGGTTCACAAAGCGGATCGTATCCCCAATGAGATATCTCCAAGCCCCCGCAGACGTGCTGAGGAGGATAGCATAATCTTTATTGGCTTCCACTTCGTGGATCATCAATGCCTCCGGTCTCTCAACCATATTGCCGTCCTGGTCAAAGTTCTTTTCGTCGAACGGAACAAACTCAAAAAATATATGTTCATTGATGATGAGCTTCATCCCATCCGCATCCTGCCGGTCCTGGTATGCGATATATCCTTCAGAAGCCAGATAGGTTTCAATATAGATTAATGGATGGGCAAGCAGTTTCTCAAAACCTTTTTTGTAAGGCTCGAAGGCAACGCCACCATGGGCGAAGATCTGCAGGTTCGGCCAGATGTCGTGTATATTATTGAGCTTGTATCGCTCAATGATCATTTCCATACACATCTGCATCCATGCGGGAACACCGGTAAGGAACCCGATATCCCAGTTGGGAGCTTCCTGTACGATCTGCTCCAACTTGCTGTTCCAGTCTGTGGTCCTGGCAATTTTTTTGCCTGGTTTATAAAACGGAGAAAACCACAACGGCGCTTTTTTCGCCGTGATCCCACTCAGATCCCCTGCGTAATATCCAGGGCCTTTTTGAAGATCGGTACTGCCCCCCAGCATCAGGAAGCCGCTGCCTACATTTTTCCAGGGCACGTCGTAACTGCGAAGGGTAAGCAATTGCTTGATCATCGCAATGCGGTTACCACGCATGAGGTCATTGGTGATAGGAATGTATTTGCTGGCAGACTCCGAGGTGCCCGAGCTCAGCGCGAAATATTTGATCTTACCGGGCCAGCACACATCGGGAACTCCATCCAATGTCTTATGCCACCAGTCGCGGTGGATCTTGCTGTAATCGTACGTTGGAACCAGCTCCTGGAATTTCCTTCCGGGATGCCTATTAAGGAGGATCTCATCAAATCTGAACTGTTGTCCGAATTCTGTATAACGTGCCGTCTTCAGGAGTTTTTTGAGAACCCTGATCTGCTGGCGCTTGGGTGAATTCTGTGGAAGCTTCAGCGCTCTGGCAATCGACGGCGGCAAGTTAAACTCGATGAGCGACATTGGATGCAAGATAGGTTATTCGGCAAAAATATATCAGCCATTTATCATGTTCCCAACCACCTGTATCCTTTAGATATCAGGTGCAGATCACGATACACATGATAGTTTTGGGCATACAACTGATCAAGCATTAAAAGGCTGTCTTCACTGCGATTCTCATGTTGTACGGGCAAGGCATTGGTGCCAATAATGCCTTCCTTCAGTGCCGGCAGCCCCTGCATACTGCTGCCGCTATATCCTACCCATGTTTTTTGTCCAATCAGCACCTTCCAGGCGTTTGAAAACAAGCCTAACGGATTTTTCACGACGAAAAAATGAATGGGGAAAGTTAAAAACAGTAACATGCCTACAACTACATCCAATAATCGCTTAAATCTTTTCTCCTCAGGCGTGGCAATCGCATAGGCCTGCTCCGCAGAAACTGTTCTTCCCGATGTTCTCCTGGAATCACTTCCAACGATGGCTCCCGAACCCATTGCGTGAATTCGAACCCGCAAGTCAGTGTTGAGCTGGGCCGATCTTTCAATGATGTTCTTAAAGCTGAGCTCACCCTGACAAAAGATGATCTCCCTAAGGGGGACTTCGTGCAGGAACTCACCCAGCTTATCTAATGTAGTAATCGAGGCTTGTCCGTCTTTGGTCAGCGCTATTCTTCCTAAAACCCTTTCCTCTTTGTCTGCCACCTGCATCAGCCTGGTGACTTCTTCATACTCCTTACCCGTCCCAACAATCACGGTCCCCAGTTTCTCATCCTCCTCTTCCTCTATCCAGCCCCACTTGCGCAATAAGATCCTGTTTATTCCCAATAGAATAAATGAGAACAATGAACCCAACAATAGGATCCCCCGCGAAAACCGGTATTTCTCGGGTAACAGGGAGTAAAGGGCAAGCACGATGACCACGGAGAAAATAGTGGAGTGGATCACCCGGCCCTTTTTCTGCTGGCGATCATATAACCCGGCATAATATGCAACTGCCAGGAAAATGAGGGTAAAGGCCGGAAACGCAAAAAGCAGCAGCTCCCGCTCATACACCGTCTCCGGCTTTACAAACCGGTTCCAGAACCAGGTAGCCGAGATCACGGCAAACAGGGTGTTCACCGCATCGATCATGGGCAGCCCGTTATGCCTGATCAGCCCTGCAAAAACAGAGACTGCTGCCCGGGCCCAGATGGCAATTTTTAGCACAATTCGGAAAAGTTTTGCCGTTATGCCGGTATAATGCTTCTGAACAAAGATGATCATGGCCAGGTAGAACATCCTGACATAGTTCAGTGAGCCCTTCCTGGTGCTTTCTCCCTTAAAATGGATAATGGTGGTCCTCGCGCAGTAGTAGTTGTGGTATCCCAGCTTCTGGATGCGGTAACTCAGGTCAATATCCTCCCCGTACATGAAGAAATGCTCGTCGAACCCCCCGGTTCTCTCCAAAACTGCTTTCCTGGCCATGAAGAAAGCGCCCGATAGCACGTCCACCTCATGGTCCTTCATGGGGTCCAGGTGGCCCAAGTGGTATTTTGAGAACGTGGGGGAAGAAGGAAACAAAGCAGATAAACCGCTTAACTTATAGAAGGAAGCGGCTAGCGTAGGATATGCCCGCTTGCTCTCCTTGAGGAACTTGCCGCAGCCGTCGATCATTTGCACTCCTACGGCGCCTGCATCTTTATGTTTTTCGAGAAAACGGATACAGGTTGAAAAACTGTCTTCCGCCACAATGGTGTCAGGATTCAGGAACAGGATGTACTCCCCCCTGGCAACGGCGAGGGCTTCATTGTTGGCCCTGGCAAAACCCAGATTTTCCTTGTTCCAGATAAAGTGGACGGTTGGGAATTTCCCGTGTAGATGCTCCCTGCTTCCATCCTGCGATGCATTATCAACCACGATCACTTCCCCCTCCACCTGCTCCATGGCACGCATGACCGAGAACAGGCACTGCTCCAGGAAATACTTGACATTATAATTCACAATGATGACGGAAAGCAAAAAGACTCGTTTTGTCAAAAATAGAGCATAAGGGCCAGAGAGCGGAGCGCAGATTTTCAATCGCCATAGCTCCTGCCCCTGATTACCCCTACTGCATTCTGCCCAACAAAAATTACCTTTGCAACATGTTACAATCTACACTTGTGCGCGCAGCTCTGGAAAGCGGCAAGTTGATGAAGGAGTTCTCTACCCGTGATTTTGCCATCAGTAATAAAGAAGGTGTAAACAACCTCGTTACAGAAGTGGATCATGCTTCCGAAAAACTCATCATCGGCATCATCCGCGAATCGTTTCCCGATCATTACATTTTAACGGAAGAATCGGGTGACCTGCCCAAAGACTCCAACGTGAAGTGGATCATAGATCCGATAGACGGCACCGTCAATTATGCCAATGGCATTCCGCTCAGTTGCGTTAGCATCGGTGTTGAAAAAGATGGCGACATGATCATGGGCGCGGTATACAATCCTTTTATGGACGAATTCTTCTTTGCGGAAAAAGGCAAAGGCGCCACATTGAATGATAAAACGATCGCCGTCAGCAGGAAATCCAATGTGCTGGAATCTCTGTTGGTTACCGGTTTCCCATACACCTATTTGGACCAGGAAAATGGCCCGCTCGACGTTTTTGGACGATTCATACGTGCCGGTGTTCCGGTCAGGCGCCTTGGCTCAGCAGCGATAGACCTTTGCTGGGTGGCATGCGGCCGCTTCGACGGGTTCTTCGAACATCACCTGAATGCATGGGACAGCGCCGCAGGATTCCTGATCGTAGAAGAAGCCGGCGGAAAGGTCACCGACTTCATCGGCAACACGTACTCACCCTACCAGGAGAAGATCATTGCCACCAATGGCCATATCCACGATGAACTTATCCAGTGGATCAAAAATATTAAATAACCTATGGAACAAAGAACTGAGATCTCTACCTATGGTGAATTTGGACTGATCAAGCACCTAACCAAGAATATTGAACTTCAAAACGCTTCATCCATATTAGGCGTCGGCGATGATGCAGCCGTGATCGATCACTTCGGGAAACAAACCGTTATCACCACGGACCTGCTCATTGAAGGCGTTCATTTCGACCTGATGTATACCCCCTTGAAGCACCTCGGCTATAAGTCAGTGGTGGTCAACCTGAGCGATCTCTACGCCATGAACGCAACGCCTACGCAGATCACGCTCAGCCTGGGCGTGAGCAGCCGGTTCAGTGTGGAAGGGTTGGAAGAATTTTACGACGGTGTGTATACTGCCTGCGAACAATATGGTGTTGACCTGATCGGCGGTGATACCGCATCTTCACAAAAAGGTTTCATCATATCAGTTACCGCAGTAGGCGAAATTGTTGCCGATAAAATAGTAAAAAGATCGGGCGCAAGAATTGGCGACCTGATCTGCTGTTCGGGAGACCTGGGTGCGGCCTATATAGGGCTTTTATTCCTGGAAAGGGAGAAGAAGATTTTTCTTGAAAATCCGCAGATACAGCCTGACCTGGAAGGCGAAGACTATGTTATACGAAGGTTGCTGAAGCCCGAGGCCCGTAAAGATATCATCGCTTATTTCGAAGAAGCCGGTATCGTCCCCACTTCCATGATGGACATCAGCGATGGCCTCAGCTCCGAGATCCTGCACATCTGCGAACAAAGCGGAACCGGTGCAGTGATCTATGAAGAGAAATTGCCGGTCAGCGAAGACATGCGAAAAGCAGCCTATAAATTCGAGATCGACCCTACGGCATGCGCTCTTAGTGGCGGCGAAGATTATGAACTGCTGTTTACCATCCGCCAGGAGGATCACGAGAAAGTGATCCTCAATGAACAGATCAGCGTGATCGGTTATGTCACTGATGCCATCGATGGCGCAGTCATTATCACCAAGGGCGGAAACCGGCATGCCCTCACCGCTCAAGGTTGGAACGCATTCAGAAACTGATGAAATTGGGCCCCATGAAAAGAATGGAGATCGCCTTACCCGGGAATGCCAGGGGCATTTTGCCTATGGTGTTGGTATGCTGTTCTCTATTCTTTTTCCTCTCATGCGCCAATAAACTTTCACCCTCAAAGAAAGATCTTAAGAATTTTACCCCGCTAAAGAAATATGCACCCGAGGCGTTGCAGAAAGATTTCGATCTCATGCGCGCCATGATGGAAAAATTTCATCCCTCCCTGTACTGGTATACGCCAAAAGATTCTATTGACCAGACCTTCAATTTCTACAGGGCATCCATTAAAGATTCCATGACAGAACAGCAATTCGGTTTCCGCATTGTTGCTCCGGTTACCGCCAGCGTGCGATGTGGCCACACTTCTTTCAACTATTCTAAAAAATACAATAAAGCCATGCGAGGCATCCGGCTCCCCTCATTCCCCCTCTTCCTGAAGATTTGGGGTGATTCCATGGTGGTGACCTCCAACCTGAACAGAAAAGACTCCGTGATCAAAAGAGGCACCGTGATCAACAGCATAGACGGATTCAGCGCAGCACAGATCACCAATGTGATGTTCCGGTACCTGCCAACCGACGGCTATGCAGAAAACATCAACTATATCCGGGTCTCCAATGCATTTCCTTCATACCACCGCAACATATTCGGCCTTAAGAAATCCTATACAGTGAATTATACAGACAGCACCGGGGAGCAGCGGGTTGTCGATCTGCCATTGTATGATCCCTATGCCGATACGCTGCAGAAAGTAGTGAAGCGCGACGTTAAAAAAAGCAAGCCGAAAAAGCGGAGCAAGAAAGAGCGCCTGCAGGATGTTCGTTCACTGACCATTGATTCCTCCACCCATTCGGCCGTCATGAGCCTGAACTCTTTTGATTCCGGAAACCGGCTTCCTGCGTTCTTCAAGTCCTCTTTCCGGACACTCAAAAAAGAACATATCGAAAACCTGGTGATCGATATCAGGAGCAACGGCGGCGGAAAAGTGAATCACTATACCCGCCTTTCGCAGTACCTGCGCAAGACCCCTTTCAAAGTAGCCGATACTGCCTACGCCGTAAGAAAGACATTCGGCAGCTATGGAAGATATTTCCAGGCCCGATTTGTCAATAGCCTGGCCCTCGGTCTGTTCACATCCAGGAAGCACGACAGCCTATATCATTTCAAGTACTGGGAACGGCATGTGTATAAACCCAAAAAGAAAAATTTTTACAACGGGAATATCTATGTACTGATCGGCGGGCCTACATTCTCCGCGTCGACCCTATTCGCGCAAACCATGAAGGGCCAGCAGAACGTGCTGTTCATCGGAGAAGAGACCAGCGGCGGGAGCCATGGCAACAATGGCCTGATGATCCCGAACATCACCCTGCCTCAGACCGGCGTGAGGGTAAGGATGCCCCTGTTCAGGCTGATACAGTACAATCATCCGCCCAAGAATGGCAGGGGCATAGCGCCTGATGTATTTGTACCACCCAGTTCGAGCGCCGTGGTGCATATGATCGACCTCAAAATGCAAAAAGCATTTGAGATCATCAGGTCAAAAAAAATTCTTGAGTAAGCATTGCATTATCCCGCGTTCACCCAATCCGTCAATTCGCCAATCGGTTAAACGATCATAAACGAATCGCCGTCCTTGAGAAACGGAAATTTTGACCGGATCAATTCCAGATCTTCTTTCTTTAGGGTGAGGGTATGAACATGTTCATCCTGAGCAGTATGCAGCACTTCGCCGAGCGGATCAACGATCATGCTGTCGCCGCTGTGGTTGATCCCGTTACCGTCCTGCCCCACACGATTGACGCCTACTACATAGCACTGGTTTTCAATGGCGCGTGCCTGCAACAATGTTTTCCAGGCATGGGACCTTCGCTCCGGCCAATTGGCCACATAGATCAGGACATCATATTCCGGCGCCGCAGGTGCATGCGGAACAAACTGGGGGCCGCCGAAATCTTCTTCATCAATTTCTACCTCGGGAGCATTCTGCTGCCTGGCCCAAACGGGAAACCGAAGGTCGTAGCACACCTGCAGGTTGATCTTCCAGCCTTTAACCGAAGCGATCAGTCTTTTATTGCCGGAAGCATAATGATCATGCTCACCGGCAAAGCCAAACAAATGTCGCTTGTCGTAGTACCCGTACTGCCCATTGGGAAGCATCCAGATCAGGCGATTGTAGAAATTGCCGCCGTCTTCTATGATCAGGCTGCCCGTAATGATCGATTTTTTGGAAGCGGAGAGCTGTTTCATCCAATTGACGGTATCGCCGGCCATGGTTTCTGCCAGCACTTTGGGTTTCATACTGAAACCCGTGCTGAACATTTCCGGAAGCACAATGAGTTCCGTTGGACCCAGGCTCTTGATCCGATCTTCAAACATGCGCAGGTTCGCTGCCTTATCCTCCCATGCCAGGTTGGCTTGTATGATACTGACTGTTAATGACGACATAGCCCTGTAAATTACCAAAATTAGAACGAAGCCAGAAAGCGTTCACCCCGTGTTGTTTTGAAAGCCCTATTCGGGCACTTGCATAGCCTTCAACACCTGTTGAATGATCGGGGGCTCAAATCCCTTCTGCATCATGTAATTCATGATCTTCTGCTGGCGGGCGAACGCGTTAAGGCCCTCGCCACGCAGCGACTCCGCCTTCTTTTGGGCAAGGCTTCGGAGGGTCTCCAGATAATCATTCTCGTCGATTTCTTTCAGGGCCTTGTTGATACAGTAGGCACTCACTCCTTTCTGCCTGAGTTCGTAGGTGATCTTCACACGGCCCCATTGTTTGCTGCGGAAATGTCCCCCTGCATACGCCATGGCGTATCGTTCCTCGTTAAGATAGTCCTCTTCAATGAGTGTAGCGATCGCTTCCTCTACCTCCTGCTTGTATAAACCAAAACCATAGAGTTTCTCCTTCACCTCTTTGTGCGACCGTTCCTGGTAGCCACAGTAATGGCGGAGTTTCTGGAGGGCCTGGTCTTTACTTAATTTACTCATTGCCTCTATTCTTCCAACCTCTGCAGGCAACCGAATTCCCTTTTCAGGAAACCATCGTACTCATCGGCTTTCCTGAAAAGGTTACCGAAGGTGGCGGTACCATTTTGCTTGTTCAGATCGTGGTCGTACGTCAGGCTCGACAGAACGATATTCTGTTGGTAGCAACTGAGTACCAGGCCGTTGATCCGATGATTTTCTTTCAACAGGTACTGGTAAAGGGGTTTGATCATGGTGACATCTGAGGGTAGCTGGCAGAGAAATGCATCTGCGGCAATAAAGTAGCTGTCGGTATTATAACTGATCTTGATCTTTGCGGATCCTTCCTTCACCTCCCAGTTGTTCACACCATTACGGGCGAGCTTGATATCCTTGCCCAACTGGCCCAGGATATCCTCTATGATGCGCGGGATACCAACGGTTTCGGCTTCTTTCTCCGGGATCAGGGGGAGGGTCACTTCGGTACCACAACTGGGGCAATATCTATTTGAGTCAATGTTTGAACCCAGCACCAGGAAATCACATGAAGGACACCTCGAAGAAGCTTTTCCCTTGTGGGGCAGGTAAAGACTCAGCGCAACATTGAGATAATTAACCGGAAGCGCAAATCCCAGGTTATCCCCACCGCGGATGATAAAGGAATTGACGCCTATGATATGGCCATATTTATTCACCAGTGGTCCGCCGCTGTTGCCTGGATTGATGGCCGCATCGATCTGGATGAATTTCAGGCCTTCGCGGATCCTGTTCACTTTACTCACCACACCCTGCGTAGCGGAATAATTTAAGCCATAGGGGTGACCAATAGCGATCACAGGATCCCCATCTTTGATATCATTATAATTTCCGAGCCTGATCTCAGGGAATTCCACGTGATCCGGGGGCAAAAGAAAAGCGAGGTCATGCTTCGAATCGGTATACAAAACCCGGGAGATCGTTTTTGAGAAATGTTTTCCCATCATGGTCACTTCGGCAAAATCTTTTACAACATGGTGGTTGGTGACGATCAGGTCGAACTCTTTCACGTAAAAGCCCGTACCCGTGCCGCTTTGGGTAGCGATCTGGACCACTACGTACTGAAATGACTCTATGATAGATTGCGCTGTGCTGGCTTCCATTCCCTTATTTTACTCCTTCGAAATTCAATCCCTGGATCTCGTTCAGGAAACTCTGATTAAAACTAATGATATTGTCGTACCTGATGTTTGATGCTTTCCACACCAGGCTCGGGTATTTTTCTGTCCATGCGCTGATGATCTGCTCAGCGTGGTCTTCAATTTCCTGTTTTTCGAATTGGTTAGCGGCCGGATCGTACAATTTCCCTTTGAAGTCAAGATGCATGAAGTAATCCGGATAATTTATTTCCATGAACATCTGAACCAGCAGGCTCATGGGTTTGGGCAAGCTGTATGAATACTGGCAGTAGGATATGCCATACTCCATGATTTGCCGGGCGATCTCCGGATATTTATTGTCGCGGTACCACAGCATATTTTGTATCGCCGTATTGAGGGCTTCGGCGATCACATTGTGCGGCTGCGGTGTCACAATGGAAAATGTGGATGTTGATCTGAACAGGTAGGGCAGGATATCCTGGTCTTTTTTGTCCAGCATTTTTCGAAAGGCCTCCGTCATTAGGTGGTTCTTTTCCTGCGCGGACCTTTCCTCCTTGCTGAAATAGATGCTTATCACCTTCTCCATTTCCTGCAACAACTTACCCTCGGGCGCAATCAGGTAATCAATCCGGTACCCCAACGCCAGCAACATATATGAGATCCCGCCAGCGAGCTTGTCCTTGTCCAGCGTGTCAATATATTCCACGGTGCCTTTGATGAAGTTGCGGAAATAATCGAGTTTAACCTGTTTCTCCCGATCGGGCAGCTGGGCCACATGATCCGTGTCGATCTGCTCAAGTGAGGCAAAATCCTGAACCAGAAGATCATCCTGCTTATCCGCCTTGGTGGCCAGTTCCTTCAGACCATAATAAAGCTTATTGGGATTGGCTGTTTCGATCTCGCTGTCAAACCGCATGCAGATCTTGTTATTGTCCAGCGTATACCTGCTATAGTACAACAGGTAGTTCTGCTCCAGAAGCCTGCGCATTACCGGGATGCTGGGCTCGGGCATCCGGGCCAGCATGACCTCCGCTGATAATCGCTCATTGTTACAGATACCCCTGACTACCTTCGATCCCTGGTAAATGGTAAAATTCAATATCTCACCCTTACGGTCCGTCTCCACATTCCTGACATGATCGTCCCGTAAATACTCGAAAAACGCATCGATGCTTTGTTGATATTGGCGGTCCTTAAAAAGATTGTCTGCCTCCGTCCAGCGGTTCACCTGCTTAACGGTCTTGTTATTGTCGGAATACCTGCCAAAAACTATATCTGGCCGGGGTTCCGCCGTTTTCCTGAACCACCCGAAAAGCTTGTCAAACATCGATTTTCCCAATGTAATTTGGTTACACAATTTAACATAGAATCACGGGTAAAATGTTCAAAAATCACGGATTTTAATAAATTCTACCCCCTTATATTTGCTCACAAACAAAAACTTCATGAAGTTCATCGTATCCGCGTCGGCTCTCCTCAAACAACTGCAACAGATCAATGGTGTGATCAACGCAAATACCGTACTGCCTATTCTTGAAGACTTCCTATTTGAGATAGAGAAAAACAGGCTGACCGTGGTAGCGACCGACCTTGAAACAGTCATGAAAATCCACATGGATATTGAAGCGAAAGATAGCGGTAAAGTTTGTATCCCCGCAAAGATCCTGATGGATTCACTGAAGAATTTACCTGAGCAACCGTTGACTTTTAACATCGATAAAAATTTCGGTATCGAGATCACCAGCGACAACGGTAAGTATAAGGTGATGGGCGAGAACCCAGACAATTTTCCGAAGGAACCCTCTGCTGATACCACAACGTCGTTCAGTATGACTTCTTCCGCATTGCTGACCGCCATTAATAAAACACTTTTTGCCGTAAGCAATGATGACCTTAGACCAGCTATGACGGGTGTTTTCTTCGAGCTCGACAAAAAAGGACTGACCGTAGTGGCAACCGACGCGCATCGCCTGGTGAAATATAAAAGGACCGATGTGAGCTGCCCCAAAGCGGACAGCTTTATCGTTCCCCGCAAGCCGCTGAATTTATTGAAAAGCGCCTTGCCGGATAATGAAGACGAACTGAACATTTCTTATAATGGTAACCATCTGTTTGTTGACCATGGATCTACTCAAATGGTCTGCCGCCTGATCGATGCGAGGTTCCCCGATTATAAAGTGGTGATCCCGGGCGACAATCCATATAAGATGAATCTCCTCCGCACAGATTTCCAAAGCGCATTGAGGCGTGTAAGCATTTTCAGTAACAAGAGCACCAACCAGGTAGCCCTGAACATCTCTGGTTCTGAGTTACAGCTAACTGCACAAGACGTAGACTTCAGCTTTGAAGGAAACGAAAGAATGAAATGCCAGTACGATGGGGAAGACATGCAGATCGCTTTCAACGCCCGCTTCCTGATCGAAATGATGTCCGCCACAGAAAGCGAGGAAGTGCGCATGGAGCTTTCAACGCCTACCAAAGCGGGTATCATCAAACCCACCGACCAGGGGGAAAATGAAGATTTGCTGATGCTCGTTATGCCGCTTATGCTGAACCAGTAACAATTGGCTCATTCTTAGGTCAGAACCGACGTAAACATTTTTCTATTGGCTAATCAGCTAATCAGTAAATTAGCTCATTAGCCAATTGTTTATGGAATCCATCCTGGACTTTTTTAACGGCCTCGAGAACAGGCCCCTGCAACGACTCTCCTTCTTCGTGGGCGGAATGCTGCTGCTTTGGGTGATTGAAGGCGCCATTCCCCTGATCTCGATGACATACAAGAAAACAAAAGCCCGCCACGCTTTTGTCAATCTCAGTTTCACCATCATGCATTTCGTGATCCACACCCTGCTCGCCATCCTGATCCTGATGATCGCAGACTGGACCAAACAGGAACAATTCGGACTGGTCTACTGGCTGAAGGCAAATGTGCTCTGGACCATCGTCATATCTGCCCTCGTGCTTGATTTTTTTGGGGGCTGGCTGGTACACATGGTAGAACACCAGGTCCCGCTGTTCTGGCGCATGCACATCATCCATCATTCCGATAATAACGTAGACGTCACTACCGGCCTGAGGCATCATCCCCTCGAAAGCGTATTCCGTGGTATCTTTTTCATGCTGGGCATCCTCATCGCAGGCGTTCCCATGTACGCAGTAATGATCTACCAGACCCTGTTGGTTTTTTTCACCACGTTCACCCACGCCAACATCTCGCTTCCACCTGCCATTGATAAATTCCTCAGTTATTTCCTGGTCTCCCCCAATATGCACAAAGTGCATCACCATTGGAAACAACCCTACACGGATACCAACTATGGCGCTGTATTCTCCATCTGGGACAGGATGCTGGGCACATTCAGCACTTTGCACCCCAAAGATATCAAGTACGGCCTGGACCGATACTACCCCAACGAAAAGGATGAGGACTTTGTATCCCTTATGAAAAAGCCTTTCCAGAAACTCAACGAGTCCTGACCCACCCACTCATAGTATTAGAAACGGATTTCAGAATATCTTTAGCCCATGAAAAAGATCGCTGTTATTCCCGCACGTTATGCCGCTACCCGCTTCCCGGCCAAACTTATGCAGATGCTGGGCAACAAAACAGTAATCAGGCACACCTATGACAATACTGTGGCAACCGAACTGTTCGACGATGTTATTGTAGCAACGGACAGCCAGATCATTTTCAACGAGATCACTTCCCATGGTGGTAAAGCAGTGATGAGTAAGAAAGAACATGAAAGCGGGAGCGACAGGATCGCAGAAGCCGTGCAAGACCTGGATGTAGACGTGATCATCAACGTGCAGGGTGATGAACCCTTCCTGGAAAAAGAACCCCTGGCAAAATTGCTGAAATCTTTTGAAGACCAGCTCGTACAGGTTGCCTCCCTGATGCACCCGATTCAAGAAGACCAGCTCAATAATCCCAATATCGTAAAAGTGGTTACAGACAACGCCGACAACGCGTTGTATTTCTCACGGTCATGCATACCCTACAAAAGGGACGCAGAAGCCGCCTTCACCTATCACCGGCATATCGGGGTCTATGGATACAGAAAAAATGCCTTGCTGCAATTTGTAAGTTGGGCCACCGGCCGCCTGGAGCAAGTGGAAAAACTGGAGCAACTCCGCTACCTGGAAAACGGTATCAGGATCCGTATGGTGACAACTGCATTCAGCGCTATAGGCATTGACACGCCCGAAGACCTGGAAAGTGCGCGCAAGATGCTCTAAGCCCAAACCTCACATCGATTGCCCGATCTCTTCCAGCGTTTTACCTTTGGTTTCAGGGAGGAACTTCCAGACAAACACCAGGTGGAGCACCATCATGACCGTATAAAAAATAAACGAATAATACCCGCCCAAATCACTGCCCTCAACAATCACGGGGAAGGACCAGGATATAATGGCGGCCATGATCCAGTGTGTGAAACTGCCAAGCGAGCCGCCCTGCGAGCGAACAGAATTGGGGAAGATCTCTGAGATAAATACCCAGATCACAGCGCCCTGTGAGAATCCGAAAAAGCCGATGAACCCGATCAGGTACCAGATGACATTGGGATCGGCAACGCCAGGATTCCTGAACGCCGAAGCCGTCAATCCAAGGAAAAGGATCATTCCAAAAGAGCCTATAATGAGTAGTTTCTTCCGTCCAAATCGATCGATCATGGTCATGGCCAACAACGTGAAGACCAGATTCGCTGCCCCTATATAGATCGGCTGCAGGAAAGAGTTCGACTGATCAAATCCTGCCATCTCAAAGATCCGTGGGGCATAGTAAATAATTGCGTTGATGCCCGAAAGCTGGTTGAACATGGCCAGTATAACTGCAAACAAAATGGGCTTGTTGTACCGCGGCTGGAAAAGTTTCTGACGGATATCGGTAACAGATGCCCTGATCTCATGAATGGCGCGCACCGTGTTCGACTCGCCAATGCGGTTAAGGATAGGTATCGCTCTGTCCGTTTCATGATTGAGGATCAGCCAGCGGGGACTTTCAGGAATAGTGCGAACCAAAATCGCAAATATGACTGCAGGCACCATCATGACGCCCAACATCCAACGCCAGGCGTCTTCCCCGGAACCGGCAAATATGTAATTGGTAATATAGGCTACAAAAATACCCAGCACGATGTTCAACTGGAACGATCCGGCAAGCCTGCCGCGCAGATGCGCCGGCGAGATCTCTGAAATATACATAGGACCTACTACGGAAGAAGCGCCCACGGCAATGCCCCCTATGAACCGGAATGTGACAAATAACAGCCAGCTGCTGGAAAGGGCACAACCCACGGCCGATAACAAATACATGATGGCAATGGCGATCAGCACTTTCTTTCTGCCGAACCTTTGTGCGGGCAATCCCGCAACCAATGATCCAATGACTGTTCCAATCAGGCTCGAAGCCACAGTAAATCCCTGCCAGAAAGGCGTGAGCGACCAGAGGCCCTGGATGATCTTTTCAGCGCCGGAAATCACAGCAGTTTCAAACCCAAAAAGAAATCCGCCAAGGGCGGCTATAAGGGCTATCCGAACGGGAAATGAAAACATGTTTCTCGTATAAGGAATGGTGATGATTATGCTTCATGAACACAATAAATGTACATAGATTTTTCAACTCGATTTCGCTAACTTACAGTCGGTTAAAAACGTCGCTTATTAATGAATACCGCTCCCATATGGGGTATTGATCTGGGGGGTACAAAGATAGAGGGGGTCATCCTTCCCGCTCTTCAGAACCCAACGCCCATTATCCGAAACCGTGTTGATACAGAAGTCCACAAGGGCTATGGTCATATCCTTGACCAGATCGCTGCCCTCGTAAGTCTGATGCACAGCGAATCAGGACTATCCCCAAAGGCCATTGGTTTTGGTACCCCGGGTGTTTTAGATCCCATCCCGCAGACCATGAAAAACTGCAACAGCACCTCACTGAATGGCCAGCCGCTCAAGCGGGACCTCGAAGAGAAGCTGGGAATACCGGTTATGCTGGCCAATGATGCCAACTGCTTCGCTCTCGCCGAAACACACTGGGGCGTAGTCAAAGAAAAAACACCCGACGCGCGGATGGTGTTTGGTATCATCATGGGAACCGGAGTGGGCGGCGGTATCGTGATCGATGGCAAAGTATGGAATGGTAAACACGGTATAGCAGGAGAATGGGGACATAATTTTCTCGATGAATCGGGAGGCTCCTGCTATTGCGGTAAAACCGGATGCGTGGAAACGGTTTTGTCGGGCCCCGCGCTTCAGCGTTTCTATCATTCCATCAGCGGGCAGGAGAAAACGCTGAAACAGATCGTTCAGGATCCCGGTGATCCGTTTGCACAACAAACCCTGGACCGGCTTCATAACTTCTTCGGAAAAGCCGTTTCGTCCATCACCAATATGCTTGATCCCGATGTGATCGTGATCGGCGGCGGGGTGGGAAACATTGATTCCATCTACTCCCTGGGCGTTGAGAGCATTGGCCGCTATATCTTCAACAACCGGCTCGATGTGCCCGTACTAAAGCCCAGCCTGGGTGACAGCGCAGGGGTTTTTGGAGCGGCGGCCTTGGTGGCCTAGTCCACAATTTGCATGCTCAGGTTCCAGTTAATCAATAAAGAATTTAACTTGCCCTAAAGTATTTGTGATGCGAAAAGGTTTTGTCTTCGTCTTTCTTGTCCTTTTTTCCCATAGCACCGTTTTATCACAAGCCTTTAAAGAAAAATACAGGCCCCGGTACCACTTCACTCCCAACAAAAATTGGATCAACGATCCCAACGGCCTGGTTTTCTATGCCGGCGAATACCACCTGTTTTACCAGTACAATCCCTTTGGAAACCAGTGGGGCCACATGAGCTGGGGGCATTCGGTCAGTGCCGACCTCGTGCACTGGAAAGAGCTTCCAGTAGCCATCCCCGAAGAAAATAACGTAGGGATTTTCTCGGGTTCCGCGGTGGTGGATCCCTTCAACACCTCAGGTTTCATACAAGTCCGCGGCCAGGTGCCCATGGTGGCCATCTATACTGCAGACGTACCCAATACCAACCAGTCGCAGCACATTGCTTACAGCCTCGATTCGGGACGCACATTTACCAAGTTCAGGTTCAACCCCGTCCTTGACCTGGAAAAAAAAGAGTTCCGCGATCCCAAAGTGTTCTGGCATGAGCCCTCAAAAAAATGGGTCATGGCCGTGATGCTCCCCCATGAAAAAAAGGTCCAGTTCTACAGTTCAAAATCGCTGAAAGCCTGGACCCTGCTCAGTGAATTTGGTCCTGCCGGCGACACGGCCGGCGTATGGGAATGCCCCGACCTGTTTCGCGTTCCCGTTGCTGACGTACCCGGAAAATTTAAATGGGTGTTCATGCACTCGCCTTCACCCTACATGCAGTATTTCGTAGGCGAGTTCGACGGAACAAAATTCATCAACGAGTCTGCGCCTGACAAGATCCTTCGCCCCGATTACGGGCCCGATTACTACGCAGCCATCGTGTATAACAATCTTCCACCCGGCAAAGCCCCGATCAGCATCGGCTGGGCGAATAACTGGAATTATGCTGGCGCCATTCCCGCCGGCGAATGGCGCGGCAGCATGTCGTTACCCCGAACCCTGCAGCTCAAAAAGGTTGAAAATGACTGGATCCTGTTGCAAAACCCGGTTGACGAAGTGGCAACCTTGAAAACATCAGAAGTACAACTGAAGTCTGACAAACCGATACGCGTAGACAGCCAAAGTTTTATGGTGGAATGGGAATGGAATACGGAAGCTGCAAGATCGCAGGAGATGGTGGTTGGCGCTAACGACCTGGTGGTGCGTTTCAATACTGCCGCCAGGGAAGTGGTGATCGACCGTTCCGGCTCAAAGGGATTTGATAACGAGGCCTATAGAAGACTTTCGGTGTATAAGGCCGTGGTTCCCGGAAAACTCTCCGGCCCGCTGAAATTCAGGTTGTATTTTGATGCCAGTGTGGCCGAGCTGTATGTTGGCAACGGCGAAGTGGCGATGACGGCCCAGGTGTTCCCCGCGGAACCCATCAGCAACATCATTTTCAAGCCGAATGGTGAGGCCCATCCCGTTATATTGCGGACCATGGGGGCTTACCGCGACAATATGAAATAAGCCTGCTTTTTTTATCTCCACATTCCTGTTTACCTTTTGTTCATGAATGGTAAGAACTATTTGAAATTATTGGGGCTTCAGCAGCTTTTTGGTAGCGAAAGAACCAAAGAGATCCTGAATGTGAATCCTACCATTATGCCCACCCGTGAGGAGGCCAAAGACATCCGGGTATTTGTATATGACTATGATACCGACAATATCTCACAATTTGAGTCGGACAAGGTGGAAGACTGCTTTACTTATAAATTCAGTAACCGCTTAAGCTGGATAAACATCGACGGCCTTAGGAAAAATGATGTGGATCTTGTTTGCCAGCATTTTGATATACACCCCCTGGTTGTTGAAGATATCCTCAGTGTGAACCAGCGACCCAAAATGGAAGAAGTGGACAATGTGATGTTCTGTCTGCTGAACATGCTTTATTTTAACGAAGAGAAGAAAACGGTAGAGTCTGAGCAGATCAGTATTGTCCTTGGGCACAACGTGGTCATCTCGTTCCAGGAAGATGCCAGTCGTGACGTATTCAACCCGTTGCGCCAAAAATTATCGCTCGCCAAAAGCCAGATCAGAAGCAGGACCGCAGATTACCTGCTATACACGATGATCGACCTTATCGTTGACAATTACTTCCTGGTGATGGAGCGGATCGGGGAACAAATTGAGTTGCTGGAAGAAGAGTTGATCAGAAAATCAAATAACCGGTCGCTGATCAAGATCAACCAGCTCAGGAAAGAACATATCGTCCTGAAAAGAAACATCGCGCCTGTGCGAGACCTGGTCAACAGCATCATCAGGAGCGAAAGCGACTTGCTGGAAGACCGCACCACAAAATATTTCAATGATGTGCATGACCATATTTCGCAGGCCTTTGATCTCTCGGAGAACTATCGAGATATCCTGATGAGTATGCAGGACCTGTACATCAACAATGTGAACCTGAAACTGAATGAGGTGATGAAGGTAATGGCCATCGTTACCTGCCTGCTCGCCCCCGCTACGGTTATCGGGGGAATTTTTGGAATGAACTTCGATATCATACCCTATGCACACCACGAGTGGGGATTTTATTTTGCCGTAGGTCTCATGCTCCTGATCCCGATTTGGATGCTGTGGCAGTTCCGGAGGCGCGGGTGGTTCTAATTGTATTCACCACATTCCTCACATTTTCCTCTTGTACACCGGCACGGTTGAACAGGGTTCACCGTACATTAGGCTCTTCACCACAGGGGTGAGTTTATTGGTGATCTCTATATAGGCATACTCCCCTATTTCCAGGTCTCCGCAACCCTTGATGACTACGCGCTTGTCAGCAAAATCATTGCTGTCTATCGCTTTCAGCCTTTCCATAAACAACTGTTTTCTCGCTTCTTCTGGCGAGCCGGAAAATATCCTGCGGGCAACCCCGCTGAGCTGGCTGCTGACCAGCATATAGGCCCATAAAGGGATGATCGCATCTGCAGAGCAGAAAAGGGTTACGTATTGATCTCTGAAGCTCTCCCAATCCATATTTGCCAATGCTGCCCTGAAGTCTTTCTCCTTTAAGATCAGGCCCATGAACAGATGGTCCTTAAGGTCAAAGGCCAGGATCTCCTCGGTAGGGTAAAAGGTTTCCAGGTCCAGCGTAATCAGACCACTCTCAGCAACTTTATTTACAATAGTGCCATCCATATTGCAAAGTTAATAAAAAAGGCTCCCTCGGGGGAGCCTTTCAATATCGAATAGAAGAATCCTTAGAAGCCGGCGGCCCTGCGGGTATCTTCGATCTTAGCGGCTTTTTTCAGCGCTTCGAAACTTCCATATGCACTGTACTGCTTAAGCTGAGCCTGCATGGCACGGCGCTGGTTCTCGAGATCACCGCCAGAGGTGTTCGGCAATGCGCCGATCGCGTTTGTTTTAACAGCAAACACACCAGTCTGGCCCTCAATAAAACCAGAAACTTTGCCCTGGTTGGCCTTGTTGAACGCTGCTCCGATCACCCGCACTTCTGGGCCAATATTTGGAATAAACGGATCGCTGAACCTGAGGGTATCGATCTGGCCGGTTTGACCTCCTGCCGCAGCCATGGCTTCCAGTGTGGGTACTTTCCCAACCTTCTTGATGATCATTGCTGCTTTCTTCTGATTCCTGATGATGGGCTCAACAGTTATCCTGGCAGAAGCAGCAGACTGAACACCCGTTTCGTTTGCTCCGGTGATCACAGCAACAACATACTTATCCTTGAAATCAAATGGCTCAGATACAGTGCCCACTTTGTTTTCCCAGATCCATTTCACAAAAGGCCTTGAAGGCATACCTGAAACAGAGTAATCAATTTCTTTGATGCCGTCCGCCAGTCTTTTAACCAAGTTGTTTTTGGATATGTTTTGCTCGAAGGACTTCAGATCACGACTGTTCCCGGCAAACTGTGTTGCGGCAGAAGAGGCCGTATTATCTGTTTCTTCGCTTGACAAAATAGGTTTGGAAACATATGCTATTTTGTATGACTCTTCGAAATTCTTCTGGCTCATCACTTCCATGATGTGATAGCCAAATTCTGTTTTTACCACATCGCGACTTCCTGTTGGTTTGTAGAAAGCAAAATCGCTAAAGCCTTTCGCGAGGTTGCCCATATCAACTGAAGAGAAATTGTATTCACCACCATTGTTCTTGCTGCCCTCATCTTCGCTGAATGTTGCAGCAATGGTCCTGAAGTCGGCCCCGGATTTGATGGCAGCAAACAAACTGTCCACTGTTTTCTTTGCCGCGCTGTCCGCACGCCTGGGCTGGCCTGTCCTTGGATCTACCACGCCGATCAATATATGGCGCACTTTCACGGAGTCCGGCAGTTGCCTGACGTCCACCTTCTTGGCAACAACATAGGCATTGGCATCGCGGTAAGGACCAACAACACCACCCACTGGTACTGCAACCAGACTATCCTTAGCATCCATGGCCAACCTCGACTTCAACACATAGCCATCGAAATAGGGCATCGTACTTCCGTTACGCGCAACCACCGATTTGGGATCCGTAGCGCTTGCAAGTTCTTCCTTAACAGCAACAAGCTTATTGAAAACCGCTGCGCTATCCACAGATGTTGGATTGGCGTCAAATGTTACATAAGCAATGCTCCTTGTCTTATCCTGTTTGAACTCGTCCTTGTGACTTGATACATATTTATTGATCTCGTCGTCGCTTACTTTAACTGCAGTATCCGCGATGGTACCGTAGGGGACCATGGCATAATTCAGCGAGGCAAAAGCACTGTTGTCGGACGTGAGTTTCTCAACCATCCATTTTGGAACATAGCTGCCCTGGCTGATGATGGTGCTGTATTTTTCAGCAAGCTGGCGGGTGATCAATGGATCGATCAACTGCTCGTTCACCATTTTCACTTCTTCGGGCTTCTTGCTCTTCTTAATATTGCTGAACCAGGTCCTTGCAGCCTGAATATTGAACTGGCCGGTGGTCTGATCAGTGAAAAGTTGTTTGAACTCCTGGGGAGCATTCTCGCTGAACAACAGATCACTCATTTCTTTGGCGGTAAAACTGATGCCCAGCTTGTCGGCTTCGGTTTTGATCAGATTCTCCTGGATATAGGTATTCCAAACATTTTCAACGATGTTCTGGGTCATCATTTCGTTACTTTGCATACCCTGCTGGCGGTTTGATTCCTCAAACATCCTCACCTTGGTGTTGAACTCCTGGGCGTCGATTTCTGTTCCGTTAATTGAACCAACAGTTGTGGTGTTGCCTGTAAAGGCGCCACTGCTCCTTCCAATGAAGGCATCCTGAACAAGAAATCCTATGAGACTCAATGCAATAAGTCCCGTAAGAAGGACAGCTGCCTTATCTCTCAACGACTGGATTATGGACATAATAATTATTGTATTTAAAAATGGAGGGCAAAAATAGGTGAAATTGTGTTTATCAACAAACTGTGGAAAACGGGCTAAAACAGCATAAATACTGGATTTCACTTTGGAGCTGGCGGGGTATTCCACAGGGGGGTGTGAATTGCCGGCAGGGAGGTTGGAGGCCGATTGTCTGTTTTCACAATGAATATGTGAATAACCACGTTTTCGGTGGAAAAGCCGGTGTTTGGGCAGTGGAAATTGTGGACGCAAAGGCGGTAAATAAGTTTGGGAATGGAGATTTTTTACCCATACTCTTTGGTTAATTTAGTTTTGCCTGCTGTTATCAACAGGGTCATTGATTCACAGCGAGGAATAATTATCCGCCGGGTTAAGATACCCACACTGTGTAAAAGATGGCAATTCGCCCGAAAACAGGAGAATTTAGAATGTTCACTATTTGTGAATTAGCGTGGATAAACAAGGGATTTATCAAATTCCAAAAATGAAACAGTTTTTATATCCCCTAATTCACAGACATAATAGTAATAGGTAATTTTAAATATAAATAAGTACTATAAATACTATGGCTCTTATACACAATGATATTGCCCAGATCCAGCAACGTGGTTTTTACGATGTGGAGATAGATCCCACGCTCGATCTTTTCGCTGAGATCAACAGATTGAAAAAAGAAAAAAATGCCGTGCTTCTCGCGCACTATTACCAGGAGCCGGATATCCAGGATGTGGCGGATTATATCGGGGATAGCCTCGGGTTAGCCCGGCAAGCTGAGAAGACCCAGGCAGACATGATCGTTTTTGCTGGCGTTCATTTTATGGCTGAAACAGCCAAGATCCTTAATCCTACCAAAAAAGTGGTGATTCCCGATCTGAAAGCAGGATGTTCTTTGAGTGACTCCTGTCCACCGCCATTGTTTAAAAAGTTCAGGGAAGAAAACCCGGATCATGTGGTCATTTCATATATCAACTGCAGCGCGGGGATCAAGGCCCTTAGCGATGTCATCTGCACCAGCAGCAATGCTGTGGCCATTGTGAATAGTTTTCCCAAGGATCAACCCATCATATTTGCACCGGACAGGAATCTGGGTGCTTACATCAACAATGTGACCGGCCGTAATATGTTACTATGGAACGGAGCTTGTATGGTGCATGAGATCTTCAGCCTGGAAAAGATCACCAAACTAAAACTCCGCCATCCGGAGGCTAAATTGATCGCGCATCCGGAATGTGAAGATCCTATTCTCAAAGTGGCTGATTATATCGGGTCAACCACCCAATTGCTGAAGTTTACGGAGAAGGATCCATCAAAATCCTTCATCGTTGCTACTGAAACGGGTATTCTTCACCAGATGATGAAGAATTCTCCCGAAAAAACCTTTATTCCGGCGCCGCCCGATAATGCGTGCGCTTGTAATGATTGCCCGCATATGAAGCTGAACACACTCGAAAAACTCTATCTCTGCATGAAATATGAGCAACCAGAGATCTTCATGGAAGAGTCACTAAGGCTCGCGGCAAAAAAACCAATGGACAGGATGCTGGAGATCAGTGCCAGGGAGGGAATTAGTTAACAAGGTTGGATTTATGTAGTTAAATTTGGAGATCATGGCGGAGATTAGAACAATCATATTTGACCTGGGCGGTGTACTGGTGGACTGGAACCCGGATTACGTATATAAAACCATTTTCGATAACGAGGAAGAGATGAAATGGTTTTACGATAACATCTGTACGCCGCACTGGAACGAAGAACAGGATGCAGGCAGAACCCTTCATGAAGCTACTGAACTACTGGTGAAGGAGTTTCCGGATCATGAACATAATATCCGCGCTTATTATGGCAGGTGGGAAGAAATGTTACATGGCCCTATCCATGATACGGTAGAGATCTTCAGGGTACTTAAGGAAACCAGGAAGTACAAGTTACTCGCACTCACCAACTGGAGCGCTGAGACATTCCCGATAGCATTGGAGAGATTTGATTTCCTGCACTGGTTTGATGGCAGGGTGGTTTCGGGCGAAGAGAAAACACGGAAACCATTTCCGGACATCTACCACATGATCATAGACCGATTCGATGTGGATCCGCATACTGCCGTGTATACGGACGACAATGCAAGGAACCTGCATCCGGCCCGCGAACTTGGTATGCACACGATTCATTTCCAGAATCCTGCCCAGTTCAGGAATGAATTGGCTGCCCTGGGCGTGTTGTAGAAATTGAATTTCACGTTTCTTTAGCGGGCTGCCTTGTACCTTTCGGAACAAATACATGTCCAATAAGAAAGACCTGCACATGAGAAATTACTTTCCCCTTATCCTTTTGTTCGTCACGCTGCTGGGTTCAGGGTGCCGAAATCCCCAGAAAGCGGTTTCTTACTCAGAAGATCGGGTTTTCTTTGAAACCCTGAAAAAACTTGAGAAAAAACCGAATGATCCTCAACTAAAAGCAGACGTGAAGGACCTGTTCAAACAGGCTGTGCAGGGTCACGAAGACAGGATTTCTGCATACAGGGGCTCTTCTGACCTGAGAAGATATGATCAGATGATCAGTGAGTTTAATTCCCTCCAGCGCCTCAGCGACGCAATACGGACCTCATCGGTCTTTAGGGATGTGGATGCCAGAAACTATTTTGAGGAGCAGCAAAGGGTGCGTGAAGAGGCAGCAGAGGTATATTACAATGCCGGGCTTCAGGAAATGAGGGAAGACACCCGGGAAGGTGCGAGGAATGCCCACCAGTTTTTTCAGAAATCAGGCCAGTATGTGCCCAACTACAAGGATGTCAGCAGGCTGCAACGGGAGGCGTATGAGCGCAGTATCGTAAACATCATGATTAATCCGGTGCAGGACAGGCTTTACAATGGAAATTGGGGCAATAGCTGGAATAACGACATGCGGGTTCGGTTTATGCACGAACAATTAGCGAGGGACCTTGGTGGCCAGATGGGGATAGGTTCTGCCAGGTTCTTCACAGATATGGATGCCAGACGGCTGAATATCAGGCCGGACTGGATCGTGGACATCAGCTGGGGTAACTTATCGATGCCACCAACCATCCTGAACAGATACAACAGGCAGTTGTCCAGGAATGTAGAGATAGGGAAAGACACTGCAGGAAAGCCTGTCTATCAGAATGTGAAGGCCACATTGTCTGTGACCAGGTTCCAGAACCCCGGTGCAGATATCGATTATCGGATCGTGGATGTTGAAACAAATACCAACCTCGAATGGAATCGCGTGAATGTGAACAATGCCGCCATTTTTGAAACGGCAACCTTCTCTGGTGATTCAAGGGCGCTCGGCCCTGCGGATTGGGAGCTGGTGAATAACCGTTGGAATTCAACAACTAACGACCAGATGATGCGTGATATGTATAATCAGTTGTTAAGTGAGTTGAGGATGCGCATCAGGAGCCGGACCTGATTTTCTTATGAGAGGATGGCATAGGCTGCCCAACTGAGGAGGTAAGCCAGGGCGGTCATATACACGAATTGTATCACAGCCCATTTCCAACTGCCCGTTTCCCTTTTCACCACCGCCAGGGTACTCATGCACTGCATGGCCAGTACGTAGAAGATCATCAATGAAACTCCGGTGGCCAGTGTATACACCTTGGAGCCATCTGGTTTGACAGCAGCGTTCATTTTTTGTCGCAGAGTCTGGTTATCATCACTATCCTGGTCGCCTACACTATACAGGGTTGCCATCGTTCCAACAAATACCTCCCTGGCAGCAAACGAAGTGATCAGCGCAATCCCGATTTTCCAATCATACCCCAAAGGCCTGATCACTGGTTCTATTACATGACCAGCAATCCCGGCATATGAATTCTCCAGCAATGCGGCATCCCTTACCGCGCGAAGTTCATCTGTTTTTTCAGGGTACTCCGCGATCGCTCGGTCATAGGAGGCCCTGACTTGCTCACGGGCTTCGGGGGGACCAAAGGAACTCAGGGCCCAAAGCAGCAAAGAGATCACCATGATCACCTTACCGGCATCCACCACAAAGATCTTGGCTTTCTCGATCATGGTAATGAACACGTTCTTCCACCTCGGGGAGCGGTAGACCGGCAGCTCGAGGATAAAAAAGCTTTTTTCTTCAAGCCTGATAAAAAGTTTCATGACGTAGGCCACAAGCATAGCCATTACCAGGCCCAGCAGATACAAACCCATCATCACCAAACCCTGCAGGCTAAGTACGCCAAGTACAGATTGCTTTGGGATCACCAGTGCGATGAGGATGGTATATACCGGTAAACGGGCACTGCAACTCATCAACGGTGTGATCATGATGGTGAGCAGGCGTTCTTTTCTGTTCTCGATGTTACGCGCGCTCATGATGGCTGGTACGGCGCAGGCAAAGCCACTGATCATGGGCATTACACTTTTTCCGTTCAAGCCAACTTTTCGCATGATCCTGTCCGTTAGGAAACTGATCCGGGCCATATAGCCGGTATCCTCTAACAAAGTGATCAGCCCAAACAAAATCATGATCTGTGGTACAAACACAAGGATTCCGCTGAGGCCGGCCAGAAAACCGTTAACCAGCAAATTGCTGAACCAGTTCTCAGAGAGCTGGTTGGTCAGCCATGAGCCCAGGGATCCTATGACGTGCTCAATGGCGGTCATGGGATATTCTGCGATCCAGAATACGGATTGAAACAAAACAAAGAGGACGGCAAACATGATCAGGTAGCCCCACACCCTGTGGAGGAGGATCTGGTCAATTTTGCTGCGCAGTTCTTCTTTCGGGGGTCCTTCCTGCTTTACAGTTTCGTCGATGATGGTTCTGATACGACCGTAACGCTTGAGGATCTCCTCTGCTTGTACCTTAGTATGGTTGAAATTATTGTCGCGCTCTATCTTTTCGATCCTGTCCTGCATGTCATTTTTAAATGACATGGATTCGTGATTGATCAAAAGATGAACGGCGGAATAGTCGCTTAAGCCGGGGAAAACCGCTTTCAGTTCTTCAACAGGCGCTTTAGCCAGTTCACCTAATTCCACAAACTGTTTGAACGGAAGTGTCTGCTTTGCCGTTTTCTCCATCACCCTTTTCAGCTCTGCGATGCCTTCGTTTTTCCTTGGGTTGATCGGGACTACCGGAAGGTTGAGCTTGCGCGCCAGTCCTTCCACATCTATCGTAATGCCTTTCTTTTTAACCAGGTCCATCATGGTCAGCGCAATCACTACTGGTTTCTGGAGATCAGCCACCTGTGAGGCATACAACAAGTTACGCTGCAGGTTGCTGGCATCCACAATGACCACGATCAGGTTGATCTCTGTTTCCGGCTCCATCACAGCGCGGTAAGAGACCCACTCGTCTGCCCGCCTCGGGTAGAGGCTGTAAGAACCGGGTAGGTCAATGATGGTGGCTTTGGTCTGGGGAGACAGGGAAGTGTGCCCTGTTTTCTTTTCAACGGTGACGCCTGGAAAATTCCCCACTTTCTGGTTCAGGCCCGTCAGGGCATTGAACAAGGAGCTTTTTCCACTATTGGGGTTCCCGAGCAGGGCGATATGTAGATTGCTTGTCAAAAGTTTACAGTCTGTAAAATTAGCTTAACCCAACTATATCCATTTACGAAAGGGGAAAAAAGGCAAACGGGAGGCGGATATTATAACAATATTAAACAGCCAGTGTTGAGGCGCATGCTTAAATTTGCCCATAATTGCGACGATTATCATGAAAAATATACTCTTTGTCTTTCTTCTGTTGCCTGTGTTCGCATTTGCCCAGAAACTGAAGAAGGCAGACAAACAACTGGTGGAGTCCCTGAAATCCCACATCACCTACCTGGCAGATGATAAATTAGAGGGCCGAAGGGCAGGAACTCCCGGTGAAGCATTGGCGGTGAAGTATATTACAGAAAAGTTCATTAGCGCGGGCCTGACACCCAAAGGCGATAACAATAGCTTCCTCCAACCATTTACTATTGACGAGGGTCGTGAGTTGCTGAAGTCGTCGCTTTTCAACGTGAATGGTAAGGATCTCAAGGCCGGCGTGGAATTTTACCCGCTTGGGTTCAGCCCCGATACGAAATTGATCGAATCCCTCAGCTCTGTTTCCATTGCAGAACGGGGTTCGCCATGGTTCCTGAACCTTGCGGAGGGTTTGATCGCCAACAAAGACAACCCGCATTTTGACCAGGCTACATGGATACGCGCACAGATTAAGAATGCCAGCGATAAAGGGTCAACGGCGGTGGTCTTGTATAATACAGAGGCCAATGCCGAGGAGCTGAAGTTCGATGGTAAAGACAAGTCGGACAAAGCCTCCATTCCTGTGTTGTATGTTACACGAAAGGCATGGATGGAGAACTTTAGTGATGCCGAGGCGTCTTACGATCTCAGGATTAAAATTGAAACGGCACCAAAATCCAGGACGGCGCATAATGTGGTTGGTTATATTGATAACGGAGCCGCCAATACGGTGGTGCTTGGCGCGCATTTTGATCACTTGGGATATGGCGAAGATGGTAATTCTATGATTCGGACGGGAGAACAACTTATTCATAACGGAGCCGACGATAATGCCAGTGGTACGGCGGCCCTGCTTGAATTAGCCAGCCTCTTGAAGAAGTCTAAACTTAAGAATCAAAACTACCTGTTCATTGCTTTTTCTGGCGAAGAGCTGGGACTGTTTGGATCTAAATATTTTGTTGAACATCCTACCGTTGATCTTCGTACCGTCAGTTACATGATCAATATGGACATGGTAGGCAGAATGAACGACACAACGAAAATGGTGACCGTTGGTGGTTATGGAACATCACCAACCTGGGCTTCTGTGGTGAAGACCAATGCCAAAACGGGGTTTGGTATTAAGATCGATTCCAGTGGAACAGGACCAAGCGATCACACATCATTCTACCGAAAAGATATTCCCGTTCTCTTTTTCTTTACAGGTATTCATAGTGACTATCATAAGCCTTCTGATGATGCGCCCCGGATCAATTACATCGGCGAGTGGCAGATCATTCGTTTTATTACGGAGATCATCAGCAGTACATCCACTACGGGTAAACTGGTTTTTACAAAAACACGCGAACAACAGATGGGCACCTCCAGCCGCTTCACGGTTTCGATGGGCATCATTCCGGATTATACCTATGCTGGATCAGGAGTTCGTGTAGATGGTGTAAGCGAGGGACGCGCAGCGCAGAAAGCAGGATTGAAGGCCAGTGATGTAGTTGTTCAACTCGGAGATTACAAAGTGAGTTCGGTCCAGTCATATATGGAAGCGCTGGCTAAATTCAAGAAAGGCGATGCCACAAAAGTAGTAGTGAAACGCGGTGCAGAAGAGCTCGTATTTGATATCAATTTTTAATGATCAGACTTAAAGTAGATAATGATGCCCTGGCCGAAGAGTTCTTTGAGGGAACCCGGTTGCTTGGTATTGTTGGACCACTTGCTGACTATCAGTTTTGCTGGCAGCTGAATCAGGGCATGCAGATCAATTTCAGGGCTAACCACGACATAGAGATCACGCTGAAGCGAAAAGGCAGAAACTATTTCTTTACCATCTACGAGTACCGTGAACCGGCAAGTACACTGGTGCATTATTTGTATAATAACCAGTACGATGGGGAGTATCTTTTACCGGAATTCAAGCACCTCGATTTTTTATGGCTGCTGACAGGCGACCAGGTGAACGACGATCTGATTGACGCAATGGTACAATCTGTGAAGATGATCCCGGGTGTGCAGCTGGTGATGGAGTTGCCAACCGATAAGATCAAGAACAAGGGGCATTTGATTTTCTGACGATAAATCACAAACTATGTGGGAAGAAAAAGACAATACTCTTTACAGGAGATTTCAATTCATAAACTTTTCAGAAGCATTTGCCTTTATGACCAGGGTGGCCATGGAGGCTGAAAAGATGGACCACCATCCCAGGTGGACAAATGTGTACAACACTGTTGAGGTTTGGCTATCAACCCACGACGCAGGGAACATAGTAACGGACAAGGATAGAAGGCTCGCACAAAGGATAGATACCTTTGTGGTAAAACAAACTAGTTAACTTCCACTATGTAGTCGCCCTTACGGATGATCCGTCCAATGGGGTTGATGAAATCAGAAAGCCCAAACGCTGTCAATACATCACGCACTTCGTTGATCCCTTCGGGGCTGACAGCGATCAACAGTCCGCCACTGGTCTGGGGATCTGCGAGTATCGATTTGGCTAAGGTTTGTTCACTTACGATCCTGCATTTTGAACCGTAGCTGTCCAGGTTGCGATTGGTGCCACCGGGCACCGCTTTCATATCTATATAGTCTGCCAGGTCGCTGGTGATCAGTGGTACGTTTTGAAGGGTAACTTCGGCCGACAAGCCGCTTCCCTCCGCCATTTCAATCAGGTGTCCAAGCAGGCCGAATCCGGTTACATCGGTCATCGCGTTGACGGATGCGATGGTGCCCAATCGTTCGCCGACCTTGTTCAATTGCATCATCTGTTCTGCTGCAAGTTGTTCATGGCCAGCTTTCAGGATACCCTTCTTTTCTGCAGTAGTAAGGATGCCAACACCCAGACGCTTAGTGAGGAACAGGTAATCCCCTTCGCGGGCTGTATTGTTTTGTTTGATAGCCGAGGTGGATACCAGGCCATTCACGGCAAGGCCGAATATGGGTTCCGGGGAATCGATGCTGTGTCCACCTGCAAGTGGAATACCGGCCTCCATGCAAATGCTTCTGCTACCCTCAATAACGAGGCGCGCTATTTCAGGACCAAGAACGTTGATGGGCCAGCCCAGAATGGCGATCGCCAAAACGGGCTTACCGCCCATGGCGTATACGTCGCTGATGGCATTCGCTGAGGCGATCCTTCCAAATTGAAATGGATCGTCTACAATGGGCATGAAGAAGTCTGTGGTGGAGATCAATGCGGTGCCGTTGCCGAGATCAAGCACCGCGGCATCGTCCTTGCTGTGGTTACCAACAATGAGCTTGTCGTTATCCGGCATAGCGAAATTCGAATGCAGGATCTTTTCAAGCAGCATAGGCGATATTTTGCAGCCACATCCAGCTCCGTGTGAGTATTGGGTAAGTCGTATTTTTTCAGTTGTTTCAGGCATTGATGGTCTTTTTTATTTCCAGGACCAGTTTTGCCGTTTGTTCTGCACCAGGCTCGGGTCCTTCAATGTTGTTGATCAGTTTATCTTTTTCCGGGCGGTTGTACAAGGCCTTTTGGTATTGTTTGTCGTAGTAGGCTAATAACACCCTGAACGCCTCTTTGATATTGCCTTCGATTAAAAAGTTAAGTGCTGTTTTTGTTTCCAGTCCGCCAAGTCTTTTTTGTATTCGGGTGATCGCGCTGGCAAGATCTGCCTTGGGTAGTTTGCCATAATGGGTAACGATGTAATCCAGTCGTTGTTCAAAAGCCAAGTTGACAAAATGAACGGGCTTTGACCTGATGATGGTCCATAGGTCTTGCGGCAGGTTGATATGGCCGAGGCGTTGGCTTTCGTCTTCGAGCCAGATGGGAACGCCTTTGTTTTCTTCTTCGAAGATCGCTTGCGCCAGGAGGTTTTCGAACATTTCCTGTGCTGGTTGTTTGGGCTGTCCAATGGCGCCAAAGGCGGAGCCTTTATGATGGGCAAGATGTTCGAGGTCAATGATGGACTCGCCCAGGTTCTTTAAAAAATGGAGGATCTCCGTTTTACCAGAGCCGGTATAGCCCCCAAGGATCTGGAAGTTATGGTCCTGTTTCAGGAAGTCAAGCACCCAGTGCCGGTATGTTTTGTATCCGCCGATCAGGGTGTATACTTTAAATCCGTAGAGGTCCAGCAGCCAGGCAACGCCTGCACTTCTCATACCCCCGCGCCAGCAGTGGACCACCACTTGTTTATTGTCAGATTTCTTCGTGAGTGATTCAACCTCCTCCACCATCTTCCTCATCTTCACACCAAAGAAATCGAGTCCGATTTTAATGGCCTGTTCACGGCTCTGTTGTTTGTATGCGGTACCTACGATTTTCCGTTCCTCGTTGGAGAATAAGGGCAAAGAATATGCGCCCGGGATCCTGGCCTGTTCAAATTCGGCAGGACTTCTAACGTCAATGACCGGAAGACCGGTCATTGATAAGAAACGTGCAATATCTATTTTTTCAATTGGCATCTCGTTTAAAAAATGCTTTTTGCTTTTTCGTTTTACCTGTTCATACTGGCGAGGAACTCTGCGTTGTCTTTGGTACCACGCATGTTCTTCATCAGCAACTGCATGGCTTCTTCAGCATTCATGTCTGCAAGATGGTTTCTGAGCAGCCACATCCTTTGAAGCGTGTCTTTATCCAGCAGGAGGTCCTCACGGCGTGTAGATGAAGATGGAAGGTCGATGGCAGGGAAGATCCGCTTATTCGCCAGTCGCCTGTCCAGCTGCAATTCCATGTTACCTGTTCCTTTAAATTCTTCAAAGATCACTTCATCCATTTTGCTTCCTGTGTCTATCAGGGCTGTAGCGATGATGGTGAGCGAACCGCCGTTCTCGATCTTCCGGGCTGCACCAAAGAATTGTTTTGGTTTTTGCATGGCATTAGCTTCCACACCACCAGATAATACTTTACCTGATGAAGGCGCAACGGTATTATGTGCCCGTGCCAGCCTGGTGATAGAGTCGAGGAGGATCACTACGTCGTGTCCGCACTCAACCAGGCGCTTCGCTTTTTGGAGGGCCATACCAGAGACTTTAACATGTTTCTCGGCTGGTTCATCAAAGGTAGATGCGATCACCTCGGCATTTACGCTACGTTCCATATCGGTCACCTCTTCAGGCCTTTCATCAATCAGCACCACCATGAGGTAGCATTCCGGATGATTGGCAGCGATGGCGTTCGCCACATCTTTCAACAGCACGGTTTTGCCCACTTTAGGCTGGGCAACGATCAGTCCACGCTGTCCTTTTCCGATGGGAGAAAACAGGTCCATCATCCTGGTGGAATAGATCGTAGGGCTGGTATATAAATTCAGTTTTTCGTACGGGAAAAGCGGTGTGAGGTAGTCGAATGGAACACGGTCCCTGACTTCTTCAGGAGATCTGCCGTTCATTGTTTCGACCTTCAGCAATGCAAAATATTTTTCACCTTCTTTAGGTGGACGGACGGATCCATAGACCGTGTCACCGGTTTTCAGACCAAATAATTTGATCTGCGAAGGGGAAACATAAATATCATCAGGGGAGGACAGGTAGTTGTAGTCGCTGCTGCGCAAGAAGCCATATCCATCAGGCATCATTTCCAGCACACCTTCACTCATGATGATACCGTCAAATTCGATATTGAATGTTTCCTGGCGGCGAATGTTGAATTGCTTGGTTGGGCCTGCAGGCTCCTGGTTAAGTTCGTTTTCACCAGCCTGTTGTTCATTATTTACTTCTTGAACGTCAATGTCCGGTTGGTCATCATTATCGATCAGGTCAGGGATGACAGATTGTGTTTCCTCAAGCGGTTTTTTCTTTGCGGGTTTACGTTCAATTTTCTTAGGCTGGGCTGCAGGAGGTGTATCCGTTACTGGCTTCGCCGCAGGTGCAGGTGCAACGGCTGGAGGCGCGTCAGATTTTTTACGGAGTTGCCTGATTGGCTTTTCTTTTTGCGCCGGTTCGTCGGATTCAACAATAGCCTCCTCAGTTGAGTTAGAGGTGGTAGCTTTTACAATACGCTTCTTCTTATTCTTATCATCTTTCGATTTGTCCATATTTTCGCTATTCGTCAAGGCCTGCTTATCAAGGATTTTGTAGATCAGTTCCTGTTTACTCAGTTTCTTGGCATTAGCCATTTTGAGTTGTTCTGCTATATCAAGCAACTCGGGAACGAGCATGTCGTTCAATTGTAGAATATCGTACATAAGGTGAATTGAAAAAATGGCAACATGGGATTTGGCCAGTACCGGAATTGAAAAATTGAGTTGATATTAACGGTGATTGGTTATTACTGGTGCGCTTCGGGGAAAGAAAAATGAGGTCGACCAGTGGATATCCGGCACAATTTTACGCCATTTCTCCCAAAAAGCCAAATTATTAGTCGTACTCAAATATTAAAATTTGAAGCCGGAAGGGCATTTACCATATTATCTTTGCGCCATGTTTAATCAGAGATCCAAGATAAAAACCCTGTTAGAAGGGGAGGCCACAGAGCAGCAGGTGACTGTTATGGGCTGGGTTAAAACATTCAGGAACAATCAGTTTATTGCTTTGAACGATGGTTCTACTAATACCAACCTGCAGGTGGTGGTTGAGCTGGGTAAGTTTGATGAAGAACTGCTCAAAAGGGTAACCACCAGTGCGGCCATCAGGGTAAATGGTGTGCTTGTTCCCTCCATGGGAAAGGGGCAGAAAATGGAGCTCAAGGCCGGCAGCATTGAGATCCTGGGCGATTCCGATGCAGAGAAATACCCGCTTCAACCGAAGAAGCACAGCCTGGAGTTCCTGCGGGAGATTGCGCATCTCCGGTTCAGGACCAATACGTTCGGATCCGTCTTTCGGGTCCGTCATGCGTTGGCTTTTGCCATTCACAAGTTTTATAACGAACGTGGTTTTGTCTATATACATACGCCCATCATTACCGGCAGCGATGCGGAGGGGGCCGGTGAGATGTTCCGGGTTTCCACCCTTCCTTTTGACAATCCTCCCCGAAACGACGATGGTTCCATCAATTTTAAGGACGACTTTTTCGGCAAGGCCACTAACCTTACGGTGAGCGGGCAATTGGAGGGCGAGTTGGCTGCTACGGCCTTTGGAGAGATCTACACGTTTGGTCCAACGTTTCGTGCGGAAAACTCTAATACGTCGCGGCATCTGGCAGAGTTCTGGATGATTGAACCGGAGATGGCATTCTATGATATAGAGGATAACATGAACCTGGCAGAGTCGTTTATCAAATACCTGATCGCTTATGTGATGGAGCATAACCGGGAGGATCTGGAATTCCTGGCCCAGCGTCAGGCTGAGGAGGAGAAGCAATTGCCGCAGGATAAACGAAGTGAGCTGGGTTTGATCGAGAAGCTGGAGTTTGTGCTGAACAATGATTTTGAGCGCATCACCTATACAGAGGCTATTGATATCCTGTTGCAGTCACCGGCCTATAAGAAAAAGAAGTTCCAGTATGATGTCAGTTGGGGAATCGATATGCAGAGCGAACACGAACGCTACCTGGTGGAGAAGCATTTCAAAAAACCGGTCATTGTGCGCAACTATCCCAAGCATATCAAGGCGTTCTACATGCGCCAGAACGACGATGGAAAAACCGTAGCCGCGATGGATATTTTAGCCCCGGGGATTGGCGAGATCGTTGGTGGATCGCAGCGTGAAGAACGTCTCGACAAACTGGTGGAGCGCATGGGCGAGATGCATATTCCAACCGATGAACTCTGGTGGTATCTCGATACACGCAGGTTCGGTACGGTTCCCCATAGTGGCTTTGGGCTTGGGTTTGAGCGTATGGTCCAGTTTGTTACCGGAATGACTAATATCCGCGACGTGATTCCTTTCCCAAGGACACCGAAGTCGGCCGAATTCTAGTTGTTATTCGTGGATGGCAACAATGGGAACGTGCGCATGCAGCGCCAGTTCGCGGGTACGACTTTTCCTGAAAATACCATCAAGCAGGCGATGCTTTTTAGGAATGGTGATCAGCATATCAATGCCATGGGTATCAGCGAATTTGTTGATGCCATCTTCGATATCGGGGTCGTCGATAAAATGATATTCGGGATTTAGTGGTTCAAGAAGTTCGTACACTTTCGTGAGTGCGAGCGGAACCTCTGCGGTAAATTTCCTGTTTTCATAGTCAACATTCAGCACTTTCAATTCTGCGCCAAAGATCTTACACAACTCGCTGATCTCTTTTATAGGTGTAGATGCTGCCACTTGGGAATAGTCGCATGCAAAACCAATTTTTTGAATGGGACGGAATCGGGCTCCGGGGGGAATGATCATGACCGGAACATGGAGGTGGTTGACTGCAGAAAGGGTGGTACTGCCAAGGAAAAGAACTTCCATCGCTCCGGCGCCACGGGTCCCCATCACTACAGAGAAGACGTTCTCTTGATTACAGAGTTTTTCGAGTTCTTCAACCGTGTCACCCAGGGCGTACTTGATATGAATAGTGACGTCGCCCGAGGTAAGATGTTCCACATTTTTTTTCAACTCCATTAGTTTATCATCCGTCTGTTTTTGCATCTCTTCCATGCTGATGGTGACAACAGGAACTTCGCTGAATGCAACCGGGATCTGGTAGGCATGGAATAGGGTGACCGTGCAGCCAATTTCCTTTGCCATATTGATGGCATAATGAAGGGCATTGACAGAGACCGGAGAAAAGTCGGTTGGAACGATGATGGTTTTCATATGGTTAAGGTACAAAATTGAAGCGTTTAAATCACCTTTTCCAGAAAAATCCAATGCGCCTTCGGATGTCCTCGCGGATATTTTGGTAAAACAGATTATAGTCGCCCGCGTGGTAGTTTTTTGTTTTATAGAATGATGCACCTGGAAATTTTGGTCGGCTTACCCACAGGATGTTGTCGTGAACCTGTGCATCGTTCGGGCTTTTGATGAGCTTATTGAATTTGTATAGTATGGCTCCCTTGTGCAGGCTGGAAGCGGCGTAGCCGGTATCGGCTTTCCAGGTTAGGGGATTGACTACGGACTTTGGTGTTTCTCGTGCAATATATTCCGGTCCTTCGAAATTGCGCCTGAATGTGCGCCAGCTGACGAAGCACCCGGTTTGGGTGGAGTCCCTGCAAACAGGGATATCATTGAATTCCTGCTGGTCTACCGGGATACCCAGTAGGTATGCGGCCACGAGCCGGTTTCCGAGGGTTTGTCCGTCGAAGAACTCCTTTAGTAATCGTTTGGCGTGTTGGGTTCCCTGGCTATGTGATGCGATGATGATCGGACGGCCTTTATATTTTTCAAGGTAGTGTATAAAAGCGGCCCGTATATCTGCGTATGCAGTGTCGAACGCTTGCCATGCCCTGGCCGTATCCTTGTACCTGTACATACCTATATGGGCTTGACGGTATCGGGGGGCGAATACGCGGCAATCGCCATTAAAAACGCTGGCCTGGTAAAGAATGCTGGTATAGTCGGTTTTAATGTTTAGGCTATCGTCCGTCAGCTTGGCGTTGAATTCTTCTATACGGGCTGGGTCAGTGAAAGTGGTCGGATGGATAAAAAATACGTCAACGGCACTATCGCGCCATTGATTCCGAAAGGGGGCGGGAACGCTATCTGAAGGATCAATTTTATGGGGATGGGCAGCCCAGTATTGCAGGTTGCTGTAGTCCGGAATGTTGACCAATGTTTGTTGCCATTTTGATTTTGAAAGTTTTTTGTAGTAGGACGGTGAACAGGCGTTAGTGGACAGGAGGATGATCAGGAGGGCGGCGATGGAAATTTTCATTGGCTCTTAATCTTCTGCAATTTAGTGATGAAATTGGCATAGTGGGAGGAGAGTATTAAATTCAGCCAACCAAATCTGCTTTTGAATATTCTTCGTCATATACCTTTTTTACGGGCTGTGTTCCTGCATTCGATTACCGCTTTCGGTGGTCCGCAGGGTCATATGGGGATGATGTTGAAAACCTTTGTTCACGAGCGGAAAGATCTTACGGAAGATGAACTGCTTCAGTATAATGCCTTCTGCCAGTTGCTGCCAGGCGCGTCTTCCACCCAAACCCTTACGTTGATCGGATTCAAGCGGGGCAGGTTGCCACTTGCGCTGGTTACGTTGCTGGTATGGATAATGCCAGCTTGTATACTGATGGGAAGCTTATCGTTCCTGATCGAATATATCGAGAGGAACCGTATCAATACAGATATCTTCAAGTTCATTCAGCCCATGGCGGTTGGCTTTCTGGCATTTGCCAGTTTCAGGGCATTTACGCTGGTGGTTAGGAATAGGATGGCAAGATATATCATGGTGTGTTCCATGGTAGTGACTTATTATTTTTTCAGATCACCCTGGATTTTTCCGATAGTTATTATTCTGGGGGGCCTGGTGTCATCCCTGACGGACCGTGAGCAAAAGAGAGATGCGAGTTCCAATTATAAGCCGGTAAGATGGGGTAACCTCCTGATCTTTTTTTTCATTTTCATTATTGGTGGTGTGCTGTCGGAGGTTTCCCGAAAGCAGGAATGGGAGAACAGGAAGGTCTTCAACCTTTTTGAGAACCAGTATCGTTTTGGCAGTATCGTATTTGGTGGTGGGGATGTGTTGATTCCGATGATGTATGAGCAGTATGTTGTTCGTCCAACGTCCAGGCGGATCATGGAGAAGAACCAGAATGTGATCCGGATGGAGCAGGAGGAGTTTCTTACCGGAGCCGGTGTGGTTAGGGCGATACCGGGCCCCGTGTTTTCGATAGCTTCATTTATTGGCGGACTGTCTTTACGCAGTTCCGGTTATCAAATGCAGTTGTTGGGTTGTGTGATCGGCGCTATTGGGATTTTTTTGCCTAGCGCCTTGTTGGTACTTTTCTTTTTCCCGGTCTGGCAGAACCTGCAGCGATATAAGGGGATATATCGATCGTTGAAAGGCATCAATGCCGCTGTAGTAGGGATTATGACGGCGTCTACGATTTATCTTACCCGGGATATTTCTTTTATAGACGCCATGGATGGAAAGGTGATCAGTGTGATGCAGATCTCCGTGATTGGATCGACCTTCCTCGTTTTAATGTTCACGCGAATTCCTGCTCCGTTGATTGCCATAGGATGTCTACTGCTGGGGTGGATATTTTAGCTTTACACGGCTGAAGCGTAGAGTCCTTTCGCGCAGCTATTTGTAGTAGTGGTTCGCTTCGATATCTTCTTTGACGCTGTCGGGAACCAGGTATCTGATCGACAGGCCTTTTTTGATTGACTCACGGATACGGGTAGACGATATTTGAAGCAGGGGTGCATCCAGGACAATTTTCCTGACAGGCAGATCTTCCCTCACCTCGAAGCCTGGACGTTTATATACATATATGGTGTATCGGTTCATGATCACTTCTGCGTTGTGCCACTTGTCCAGATTCTGCAGACTGTCGCTACCCATGATAATAGAGAACTGGTGTTCGGGATATTTCTCTTCCAGGTATTGTAGGGTGGTGACGGAGTAGGATGGTTTGGGCAGACGGAATTCTATATCCGATGTTTTCAAGTTCTTTTCTCCTTCGATGGCCAACTGGACCAGATGGAGACGATGATATTCATTCAACAGGGAATGGCTTTGTTTGAACGGATTCTGGGGTGAGATTACGAACCAGACCTGCTGGAGATCCGTCTCTTGCACTACATGGTTTGCGATGATCAAATGACCATGATGCACCGGGTTAAATGACCCAAAATAGAGTCCAATTTTCATAAATAATTGAAAAACAATAAGTTATGTAAATTTGGGGATGTTTTAGCGCATTAAATTTGGCGTTGGCTTACACTTCTTCCACAAAAACCTTTGCTGCTTCATTCAGTCGTAGGCTCAGGTGATATCCCGCCACTTCAATGGAAATTGGATCACCCAAGGGGGCAACCTGATGAACCATCACCCGCTCTCCCGGGATAAAGCCCATCTCCATCAACTTCAGGAAGATATCATCCTGTTCGAAATCCTTGATTCGCACCGGTACACCAACAGCAACTTCTGATAATCTCATGGCTAAAATTTCAGTGCAAAGGTACGTCTGCTGATGTATTATTATTTTTGAATGATGGCAACAATAACATTTCATGCGATCAAGGAAGTAGGCTGGTTTCGCCAACGGAGACAAATGAAGCTATTGTTGCTGGAACTATTTGAGCGTGAGCGTAGAACCCTCAGGAACTTGAACATAGTTTTCTGTTCAGACGAGTATCTCATACAGATTAATCGCGAGTTCCTGCAGCATGATACCTATACCGATATCATAACCTTCGACCTGACTGACCCTATGCCAAAGGGTACAAATGCTAAACGGGCCCCAACATCAGGGGAAATTTATATCAGTACCGATAGGGTGGAAGAAAATGCATTGGGGCTGGGTGTTGATCGGGGTCAGGAACTACGGCGCGTCATGATCCACGGGTGTCTCCACCTGTGCGGCTATAAGGATAAGTTAAAAGCCGACAAGGCGGTGATGCGGCGAAAAGAAGACCAGTACCTTAGTCTTCTTAAGAAACGTACCGCGTGAAACATTTGCTTCTTGTTCCCTTACTCCTGGCGGCCTGCTTTGTTTTTGGGCAAGGCTCTGTTGTGCTACCAGCTAGGCCATTTCAGGTAGACCGGAAGCCTGATACTGCCGTGCTCGGCCGGTTGGAGAGGCAGATCGGGTACGAAACGATTCATCCCAGGGGTAAAGAGATGCTTTACTGGATTAACCTAATGCGCAAAGATCCTTCTGCTTTTCAGGCACGCTTTGTAAAGCCTTTCCTTGAACAGTTCCCTGAGGCGGAATCCAACGAGGCAAATGCCCTGGTTCGGGAGATGAGGGCTACCAATACCCTTCCAGAGTTACAGATATCAAGTAAGTTAATGGGGCCGGCCCAAGAGCAGGCAAGTTTTCTTGCCCATAAGGGCTCCCTAAGCCATAATGGGCGTGGAGGAAAGGGGTTTCAGAAGCGTATGGAAGAGGCCGGGATAGAAAACTGCGCTGGTGAGAACCTGTTCGATGGGCAGGATGATGCCCTTATGGGATTGATCCTGTTGCTGATAGATAAGGGAGTGCCCGGTGCAGGACACAGGGTTGCCCTGCTCAACCCCCAGTTCAGGGAGATGGGGATAGGGATCTCATACATGGCGGGCAACCGACTGGTTGTTGTTCAGCAGTTTAGTTGTAAGCAATAAGGCCATAAGTCAGCTTGTTCCACGTGGAACACCCGCCTGCGGGTCTGCGCCTCCCCGCTCAAGCTTAACAGGAGCATCAGTGAGTGCCCTGGAAGATCGCTTCAAGGCAGCCCGATTTGCTGGTCAGGCTTGAACTATAAGACCTCCTTTCGCGGGGTACAGTCATAAGTTCCACGTGGAACAGATGCGTTTATCGGTCTTACGTTCGTAATTTTGCCCCGATGTTTCCGAGATACGATGTCATAGTAGTAGGTGCAGGCCATGCTGGATGCGAAGCCGCAGCAGCAGCAGCCAACATGGGGAGTAAAGTTTTGCTGGTGACCATGAATCTGCAGACCATTGCCCAAATGAGCTGTAATCCAGCCATGGGTGGTATTGCAAAGGGCCAGATTGTGCGGGAGATTGACGCCATGGGAGGCTATTCCGGCATCGTGACGGATCAAACCATGATCCAATTCCGGATGCTCAACAAGTCCAAGGGCCCCGCCATGTGGAGTCCAAGGGCACAAAGTGACCGGATGCTGTTCTCCCAGAGGTGGCGGGAAATGCTTGAGGGCACACCGAACATTGACTTTTACCAGGATATGGTCAATGGGCTAATTGTTAAAGACGGTCGTTGCCAGGGTGTAATCACAGGCTTGGGGCATCATATTGAGTCAAAAGCCGTGGTGCTGACCAATGGAACCTTTCTTAACGGCTTGATACACATTGGGGAAAAGCAGTTTGGCGGAGGAAGGATGGCCGAGAAGGCAGCAACCGGCATTACCGAGCAACTTCTTGAATTAGGGTTTGAAAGCGACAGGCTTAAAACTGGCACACCGCCCCGGATAGATGGACGGTCGTTGGACTATTCAAAAATGGAGGAGCAGAAAGGTGATGAGGAGATCAGTGGGTTTTCTTACAAGGACATAGAAAGAATAAAGCCTTCAGAACAAAGGAGTTGTTGGATCACATATACGGACCAGTCGGTGCACGACATCCTAAAAACAGGGTTCGACAGAAGTCCGATGTATGCAGGGCGAATCGAAGGCGTAGGCCCCCGGTATTGTCCCAGCATAGAGGACAAGATCAATCGGTTTGCGGAGCGTGAAAGGCACCAGCTGTTTGTAGAGCCGGAAGGCTGGAATACCATCGAGATCTATGTAAACGGCTTTTCAACTTCTCTTCCTGAGGACGTTCAGTTTGCCGCCCTGAGGCGGGTCCCGGGTTTTGAAAACTGCCGGATGTTCAGGCCGGGATACGCCATTGAGTACGACTATTTTCCGCCCACCCAACTTCATTACTCATTGGAAACCAAGCAGTTAGCTAATTTGTTCTTTGCTGGACAGATCAACGGGACCACCGGTTATGAAGAGGCTGCCTGCCAGGGACTAATGGCCGGAATGAACGCTCACCTGAAAGTCAGGGAACAGGAACCACTGATCCTGAAGCGAAGTGAGGCCTATATTGGGGTGCTGATCGACGATTTGATCAGTAAAGGCACTGAGGAGCCTTATAGGATGTTTACAAGCAGGGCCGAATACAGGACCCTTCTTCGGCAGGATAATGCCGATATGCGCCTCACGAAGCGTAGTTTTGATCTGGGACTGGCAAAAGAAGACCGGATGGAGGCCGTCACTGCTAAGCAGGATGCCGTGGAAAGGATCAAGAAGATCATGGCCGAACTGACGGTTGACCCAGCAGAAGCCAATGCATTCCTGGAGTCCAAAGAATCAGCAGGACTTACCCAAAAGCAAAAGCTGGGGCAGATCGTACTCCGACCAAATATTTCATTAGAGGAACTGATGGCCCACATTCCTACCGTGAACAAAGCGCTCGGGCAGGAAAGCAGGGATCACCTGCAACAGGCAGAGATACAAGTGAAATACGATATCTATATCGGTAAAGAGAAAGAACTGGTTTCCAGGATGAGCCAACTGGAAGAACTGGAAATACCAGCAGCCTTCGATTATAAAAAAGTACAGGCGATCAGCAATGAAGCGCGTGAAAAATTGAACCGCATCAAACCGCGCACACTGGGTCAGGCATCGAGGATCTCTGGGATCAACCCAAGCGACGTCCAGATCCTGATGGTTTATATGGGCCGTTGAGCTGATGAGTGGCGACATTTTTTAACTTCTCTTAAAGCAGTACATTTGAGTGGCACACCCTAATCTTCTAAAACGCTTGCTCCATGGACACTCCCGAAGAACTTCAGAAAATATTCCCGATTTTTGATTCAAAGCTGGCTGCTTTTATTGCCGGTATTTCTGAACGGAGAACTTTTGGTGAAGGGGAAATAATGATGAAGACGGGCCAGTACTTCAAGGCTACAATGCTCATCATCAGTGGCAAAGTAAAACTGTACAGGGAAAGCGACGAAGGCAGTGAATTCTTCATGTATTTTCTGGAAGGGGGTAACGCCTGCGCCCTGAGCATGATCTGCGCCACCCGAAACCAGGCCAGCCAGATCATGGCCATGGCGGTGGAGGAAACAGAAGTGCTGATGATCCCCATACGGTACATGGATGAATTAATGACCCATCATAAAGGCTGGTATTATTTCGTATTGGAGACCTATCGTTCAAGATTTGAAGAACTGCTGGTGGTGATCGATAACATCGCTTTCAAGAACATGGACGAAAGGCTGGAGTGGTATCTCAAACAGCAGACTGATAAATTGGGCAAACACCTTAATCTCACCCACCAGCAGATCGCCCATGATCTTAGCTCTTCGAGGGAAGTCATCTCCCGTCTGCTTAAGAAAATGGAGAGAAACCAAATGGTAGCCCTCCACCGCAACAGCATTGAGGTTCTGATATGATCCCTCTTTAGTGATTTCTGTCACCGTTCAGGGAAATCGGTCGCGTTAGCTTTGCATCATGGAAATAATTGGATACCTGGCATCACTGATCATTGGCATTTCCCTGGGACTCATCGGAGGAGGAGGTTCCATCCTCACCGTGCCTGTTTTGGTTTACCTGTTCCATATCGATCCGGTTTTGGCAACGGCTTATTCCCTGTTCATTGTTGGCGCAACCAGTCTGGTTGGCGTTTTCCCTAAGTATAAGGAGGGTATGGTGAACATGAAGACGGCCATCATTTTCGGCATTCCTTCGATCGTGTCCGTCTATGCCACCCGCAAATGGATCGTACCGGCCATTCCGGAACACATCATGACCATCGGATCGTTTGAATTTTCTAAACCACTGGTGATCATGCTCCTGTTCGCGGTGCTCATGACCGCAGCATCTATCAGTATGATCCGCGACAAAGCTACCGCCATGGATAAGGAGGCGGTGCAGCCACAGGAGTTCAATTATCCCCTGATCATGCTGGAAGGCGTCCTGGTGGGCGGCCTGACTGGATTGGTGGGCGCTGGCGGCGGATTCCTGATCATTCCCGCCCTGGTGATCCTCAGCAAACTGCCGATGAAACAGGCCGTGGGTACTTCCCTGTTGATCATCGCCATGAAATCCCTGATCGGCTTTTTGGGAGATATGTCGCATACGGTGATGGATTGGAAGCTACTGCTCAGCGTAACTGCACTGGCCATCATAGGTCTATTTATAGGAAACTCCTTTAATAGAAAAATCAATCCAACGACGCTCAAAAAAGGGTTCGGCTGGTTTGTAATGGTGATGGGTCTCTACATCATTGTCAAGGAGTTATTCTTCCAGTAAAATATTATCTCATTCTGTGACAAATGTCATAGTTAAAGAGCTTTCAACTTCAGAAATTTGTAAACCGTAAAATGATTCTTATGAAAGTAGAGCAAATCTATACAGGATGTCTGGCACAGGGAGCCTATTACATCGAGAGCAAGGGCGAAGCTGCGGTCATCGATCCGCTGCGCGAAGTAGCACCTTACATCGAGCGGGCTAAGAAAGATGGTGCCGTCATCAAGTATGTATTGGAAACCCACTTCCATGCTGATTTCGTTTCCGGACACATTGACCTCGCTAAAGAAACCGGCGCAACCATTGTGTATGGCCCTACTGCAGCACCATCCTTTGATGCGCACATTGCTGCCGATGGCGAGATCCTCAGATTAGGCGATGTATTGATCAAGGTGATTCATACACCCGGACATACCATGGAATCCACCTGTTTCCTGCTGATCGATGAGCAGGGTAAGGAAATCGGTTTGTTCTCAGGAGATACCCTCTTCATCGGTGATGTGGGCCGTCCTGACCTCGCCCAAAAAGTAAAAGCAGAACTCACAGAAGATATTCTCGCAGGGCATTTATATGATTCCCTGAGAAACAAGATCATGCCGCTTGCAAACGATATCATCGTGTATCCTGCGCACGGTGCCGGTAGCGCCTGTGGCAAGAACATGAGCAAAGAAACTACGGATACCCTTGGCCACCAGAAATCAACCAATTATGCGCTTAACCCCGCATTGACCAGGGATGCATTTAAGAAAGAAGTACTGACCGGTCTGGTAGCGCCACCTTCCTATTTCCCAATGAATGTGTTGATGAACATCCAGGGGTACGACAGTATCAAGGATGTCTTGAAGCGCGGCCAGCACGCACTCTCACCCGCAGCATTTGAAGCGGCAGCCAATGAAACCGGAGCCCTGATCCTGGATACCAGGAAGCCAGAGGATTTTGCCAAAGGCTTTGTTCCCAACAGTGTGAATATCGGCATCGACGGAAGCTTCGCACCTTGGGTGGGTGCCATGATCCCGGATATCAAGCAGCAGATCCTGATCATCACAGAACCCGGGCGTGAAGAGGAAGTAGTGACAAGGCTGGCGAGGGTGGGCTATGATTTTTGTATAGGCTACCTCGAAGGAGGCTTCGATGCCTGGCAGCGTTCCGGCCAGGAAGTGGATATGATCCAGCAGGTAGAAGTAGATGAACTGCAGGGACTGGTCGCCCAGGGAGCGAATGTGCTCGATGTAAGAAAGAAAAGTGAATATGATTCAGAACATATTGTGGATGCTGAGAACGCACCGTTGGATTTCATCAACGACAGCATGCAGCAGATCAATAAGAACCAAACCTACTATGTGCATTGCGCAGGCGGATACAGGTCAATGATCTTTATCTCCACCCTTCGTGCAAGGGGCTACGATAACCTCGTTGACGTTAAGGGCGGATTCAAGGCGATCAAGGAGTCGGGCAAGTTCAAAGTGACTGATTACGTTTGCCCGTCTACGTTACTATAAGTTTTTTCATTAGTGTGTTTGAGGATTAAACAGGGGGATGTTTCTACTTCCCCCTTTCTTTAACCTTCCTTCTTTAACCTTCCATATAAGGAGCCGGCTACCGAAGACGGCAAATTTTCTCCAGGCCAATAAAATCTAATCACCCAGATCGTGAAGGTCATTCTATTGTTCATATCCGCATGGCTGTGTCTGCCATTTTTTTCATGGGCACAAAACCCGGGGCCTTTTGTGGCTGACGGCGGCGGGCATGCGCATCGCGAAGGCCAGCCGCAGGACACCACTACTCTGACTTATGCGCTGAAAAAGGGCAGTGAAATGGATTTGCACCTGAGGTTGTACTACATGACTACTCAGAATGAAAAAGAACTGACTGATTACTATGCCTATGCTTTTGGTGGCGGACTCAAATACCAGACCGGTATTTACAAGGGCTTCCAATTTACTGTAGGTGGTTTTTTTGTCTGGAACCTGGCATCTTCTGACCTCGCAAAACCCGACCCTGCTACCGGAGCATTCAACCGCTACGAAGTGGGCCAGTTCGATATGGAAGATTTTGAGAATAAGAATGATATGGACAGGCTGGAAGATTTCAACATCAGATATCATTACAGGAAATCCTCATTGACCTTCGGTAAGCAAAACATCAACACGCCGTTCATCAATCCCCAGGATGGCAGGATGCGGCCTACGGGCGAGCAAGGGCTTTGGATCGATATGCATGAGATACCGCGACTAAGGCTACAGGGTGGATGGATCTCAAAAATATCACCAAGAGGAACAGTAAGATGGTTTGGAGTGGATGAATCTATGGGTATTTACCCCTCGGGATTCGGAACCGATGGCAAGAGAAGTAACTACAAAGCTAACCTGAATTCGTCTGGAGTAGGTGTACTAGGCCTCACGTATGAGTTGAAGCCGGACTGGACGATACAAGGCTGGGAATACTACACGGACAATATCTTTAATACCGTGATGCTTCAGTCTGATGCTAAATGGGCATTATCGTCCAAAACCGCTTTGCTGGCAGGCCTGCAATACATCCACCAGAACGCTATCAACGGTGGGGGGAATGATTCGTTGTCGAAAACCTATTTTGATCCCCGGCAAAAATCGAACGTGATCTCTGGCCGTCTGGGTTACCAGGTGATGAAGTCGAAACTGCTGTTGAACTATACCCGCATCACCGCTGATGGACGCTTCCTGTTCCCGCGCGAGTGGGGCCGTGAGCCCATGTATACCTTCATCAAAAGGGAAAGGAACGAAGGGTCCGGCGATGTTCATGCAGTTTCGGTGAACCTGCACCAGGAATGGAAAAAAAACTTTCGGTCTGAGATCAGTTACGGTTATTATAAACTCCCGGGGACCGGCAATGTGGCGTTGAATAAATATGCCATGCCTTCCTATCACCAATTCCTGATTGATCTCAACTACCATTTCACCGGATTCTGGAAAGGCCTTCAGATGGAATTGCTGTATACTTATAAGCCAGCTGCTGAAAGCCCGGAAAACGCCCGCCTGATCATCAATAAGGTGAATATGCATCACTTTAACTTTATCATTAACTATCGTCTGTGATAATCGTCACTTTCCCCTTAGTTAATTATTAGGTATTTTGTAGTCATATAAATTCAATCATATGTTAGAATGGTTAAAGCATCCCTGGCCATGGTATGTGGCAGGTCCCCTCATCGGTTCAACGGTTCCCATCCTGCTGATATTGGGTAATCGAACCTTTGGCATCTCGTCCTCGCTCAGGCATGTTTGCGCTGCCTGTATCCCGGCAAACATTTCTTTCTTCAAATATGAATGGCAAAAAGAAGCCTGGAACCTGCTCTTTGTGGCTGGCATTATCGTTGGCGCTGTGCTGACCACTTTCCTGTTGTCCGATCCCGAAGCGGTTCACGTGAACCCTGCCTTGGCCAGTGAGCTGAGCAGTTATGGGGTGACAGACTATCGGAACATGGTTCCCGCTGAAGTCTTCAACTGGCCAGCCTTATTCACTGCCCGCGGATTTATCCTGATGGTGGTGGGTGGTTTCCTGGTTGGATTTGGAACACGATACGCCGGTGGTTGCACCTCTGGTCATGCGATCATGGGTATATCCAGTATGCAGTGGCCTTCTGTGATAGCAACCTGTTGTTTTATGGCGGGCGGCTTCCTTATGGCAAACCTGATCCTGCCCTTCATTATGAAACTCTAAAAAATTACAGATGCAGCCTACTACAGAATTTTTGGAAAAAGCGAAAAAGTTTGAAGAGAATACAGACTTTGAGACGCGGTCGCTGGATGCGCAGTGTGTGAACAATATGGAAGAACACCAACCCTGGTGGCATTTGATGAAATATCTCATCATGGGCATCCTTTTTGGTATTGCGCTGGTGAAGTCACAGGTGATCTCCTGGTTCAGGATACAAGAGATGTTCCGCCTGCAAAGCTTTCACATGTTTGGGGTGATCGGCTCTGCCATAGCCGTGGGCATGATCTCTGTATTGTTGATCAAGAAATTCAATATCAAAACCATTTATGGTGAAAAGATCGTTATCCCCGATAAGAAGTTCAACAAAGGCCAGGTCTATGGCGGATTGATATTTGGACTGGGTTGGGCAATGACGGGTGCTTGCCCAGGACCACTGTTTGCGCAGATCGGCACGGGCGCTACCGTGATCATTGTTTCTCTGGTCAGCGCTATAGCCGGTACCTGGGTCTATGGCTATTTCAGGGATAAACTTCCTAACTAAATGACAAGGCTCCTGCAATATGGAATAGGTCCTCTTTTGCTCGCTGGGTTGTATGGCGTTACAGCGCTCATGATCCCCGCCTGTAACAACAAGGCTGATGTGCCATCGCTTGCCCAGCCTGAGGAAGCGCCATGGCAGGGCTGGAACAAGTATCAGATCAAACCAGAGGATACGCTGGCGAATTACGGTTATGAGCTCATTTCAAATACGTCCTATTACCTTGGTCCAAAAGGGAAGGTAGCACCACTGACCAATGGCATGAATTGCCAGAACTGTCATCTGGGCGCAGGCACCCTGCCATATGGGAATAACTATAGTGCCGTAGTGGCCAATTATCCCATGTTCAGGGCCAGGAGCGGCGGTATCGAAACCATCCCGAAGCGGGTGAACGATTGCATGGAAAGAAGCCTCAACGGGAAGGCCCTGGATACCAACAGTAAGGAGATGAAAGCCATCGTGGCCTACATGCATTGGGTGGGCGATGAGATCCCCGCGAAAACAAAACCCAGGGGTTCAGGTATCCCGGATCTAAAACCGCTTGACAGACCTGCTGATCCGGCAAAGGGTGAATTGGTGTATACCCAGCAGTGTAAGGTTTGTCATGGTGCTAACGGAGAAGGACAACCGAACGCGGAAGGGTTCGGGTACGTATATCCGCCTGTTTGGGGTAAGGGCAGTTATAATGTGGGGGCAGGGCTTTACCGCCTGTCCCGTTTAGCCGGTTTTGTGAAGTACAACATGCCTTTTGGCACGGCGAGTTATAAGAACCAGGTACTTACCGATGAACAGTCCTGGGATGTAGCCGCGTATATCAACTCCATGCCGCGGCCAACCAAGGATCTGTCGAAAGACTGGCCGGATATTTCCAAAAAGCCCCGCGACCATCCATTTGGTCCTTATGCAGATAGCCTGAGTGAACAACAGCATAAATATGGCCCGTGGCCAAAAGCCAGGTAAAACGGGCGAAAAAACTACCCGCCTCTCATTCATTTCAAAACCCCTCTTCACATGTGTCAGCACCATCATGCAAACGATAACATCACTCTCCATGGGACGGATCTTGCGAATTCTAAACAAGCTCACGTAGAGAAGCAGGGAATCGAGGGAACGAACCCGGATCATGGCCGTGACCCCGGCACAGATCGTCGGGATTTTCTGAAAAAGATGTCGCTCGCTGGCCTGGGTATGGCCGGCATACCGCAGATCGCTTCTGCTCAGGGGAACGAGCTGTCAGATGAAGCGTCATGGAAGAAATCTTCCGCGCTGGCGCAGGGGAAAGTGCAGCGGATCACCCTGTTGCATACCGCGGATATCCACGCACAGCTGAACACGCACGACGAGTTTTTCTGGGAGAATGGCAAAGCAACGTATCGGAAACTCGGTGGTTTCGCAACGCTGAAGACCATGCTGAGAACTTTGAAAGCGGAAAATCCGGCAAACACCCTGATCATTGATGGGGGCGATTGCTTCCAGGGTTCTGGCGTGGCTTCCCTTACCGAAGGCCGGGCCATTGTTCCCCTCATTAATAATATCGACTACGATCTGATCCTGCCGGGAAACTGGGAAGTAGTATATGGCAAGGAGAACCTCATGAAAGACATGGGCGGTTACCAGGCCCAGAAGATCTGCGCCAATATGTTCCATGACGATACCGAACGAAAAGGCGAAATGATGTTCCCGCCCTACTGGACCACGCATTTTGGCCAGACCAAGATCGGGTTTATTGGATACAATGATCCCCTAACCCCCAGACGGCAATCTCCCGCCTATTCAGCTGGAATAAAATTCACACACCCTGAGACCAATGTGGCTAAGTACATTCGTTATCTCAGGGATTATGAAAAATGTAGCATGGTGTTTCTGGTCACTCACCTGGGGATAGCACAGCAGCTGGACCTTGGAAACAACCCGGCGGTGGAAGGAGCTGATTTCATTCTTGGAGCAGATACCCACGAGCGGGTAAGGAAACCCATAGAGGCAAAATATACCAAAGTCACGGAGCCGGGCGCATTTGGTTCTTTTGTAGCCAAACTTGACGTCATCATTGAAGACGGAAAGGTGAAGGAGACCCAGTACAAACTGTTGGAAGTGGATCCGTTGAAGTATAAGCCAGATCCTGAGATGGTTGAATTGGTTAGAAAAGCCAGGGAACCATTTAAGAAAGATTTGGATAAAGTGATCGGCAGCACAAAGAACACCCTGGTCAGGTATTTTGTGCTGGAAAATACCATGGACAACCTGATCACGGATGCGATCTTCTGGAAGTTCAAGCCGGACATTGCATTGAGCAATGGATTCAGGTTCTGTCCTCCCCTGGTGGTAGATGATAAAAAAGGTACCCGCGAGATCACCAATGATTTTTTATGGAACATGTTGCCAGTGGACAGCGAGGCTAAGTCGGGCGAAATCACTGGCGAGAAATTGTTGCAATGGTTGGAAAAGGAATTGCATAATGTTTTTGCAAAGAAAGCATCTGAAAGATTTGGTGGTTGGGTGGTGAGGTATTCAGGAATGGAGGTGAACATTACCGCTGGCAATGAAAAAGGTAAGCGCGTGAATTGGGTAAAAGTGCAGGGCCAACCCCTTGATAAAAGTAAAATGTATCGTATTGTGGCCTGTGAGCGTGATGGAGATCCTGATGATATGATTTGCAGAATCGAAAACGTTTTAAATCCCACCAGGCTCGGCTACTCACTTCATCCCATCATCCGCGAATACCTGGCGGCGCATTCACCGGTTGCTCCTAAGATCGAAGGCCGTATGACCGCCACCGACGAACCACAGACCTTACTCACCCAGCTCGAAGGATACGATTATCAGTTCCGGTAAGTATTGGCTGATTGTATTGTGATATCTGTCACTATTTAACACCGCTCCCCTTTCTATCTTGCAGGTATCAAATACATCATTATGAAATCCCATTACAATGTCCTGGTGGTCGGTGGCGGAACCGGAGGTATCATGACAGCTGCACAGCTGCGCAGAAAAAATAAGAATCTCAAAATCGCGATTGTTGAACCCAATACAACGCATTACTACCAGCCAGCATGGACGCTTGTTGGCGCGGGTGCTTTTAATTTCAACGATACAAAGAAGGATGAAAAGAAACTCATCCCGCCTGGTGTTGAATGGATCAAGGACTATGTAACAAGCTTTGACCCCGAGTCAAATCAAGTAGCTACAAAGGGCAGTGGGGATATATCTTACGACGCCATGATCATCAGCGCAGGTATTCAAATGGATATTGACGCCATGCCCGGATTACGTGAAGCATTGAAAACAGATGTGGTATGCAGCAACTATATCGATCCAGAGAAGACATTCAGGATCCTGAAGGATTTCAAGGGAGGTAACGCCATCTTCACCCAACCCGCTACACCCATACGCTGCGGTGGCGCTCCGCAAAAGATCATGTACCTGGCAGAAGAGTATTTTGAGAAGTCGGGCGTGAGGGATAAAACAAATGTGGTATTTGCAACACCGGGTACCGTGATCTTTGGTACCAAGGTATTTGCTGATGAGTTGAACCGTATTCTGAAAAAGAAGCGCGTAAACTTCAAACCGTTTTATAAACCCATAAGTATTGACCCTGTTAAGCAGGAGATCACCTTTCAATATATCAAGCCCGACACAAAAAGATCTGAAGCTGACCTTGATGTCAAACTAGGTGAGAAACTGGGCGGCGATAATCTGATTACTATGCACTACGACATGCTGCATCTCGCTCCTCCGCAGAGTGCGCCGGACTTTATTAAGCAGTCACCATTTGCGCATCAGGAAGGACCTAACAAAGGCTGGATGAATGTTGATATTCACACCCTGCAGCACCCGCACTATAAGAACGTGTTTGGCCTGGGTGATTCTGCCGCCTTGCCAACGGCAAAAACCGGAGCAGCGATACGCAAGCAGGCGCCCATCGTGGTGGAAAACGTCCTCCGCATCCTGCAGAGCCTGCCGTTGAGCGAAAAAGTCTATGAAGGATATTCCTCCTGCCCCATAGTTACCGGTTACGGTAAGATGTTGCTCTGCGAATTCAAGTATGATAATGTGAGGGATAGCGATCCCTTGCTCTCCAAATTTGTAGATACCTCTAAAGAACGGTGGAGCATGTGGGTGTTGAAAAAATACGGTTTACCATGGCTGTACTGGAACATGATGATGAAAGGACGGATGTGATCAATTTCCATTGAGCACGATCCATTCCTTGATCATTGATTTTACCTTTTCCATGTTATTGAGAATCTCTGACTCTGTGAAACGGAGTACACTGTATCCTCCTAACCTGAAAAGGAATTCCATTTCAGATTTTTCTCTGCTTTCTTCTTTTTTATAACCCCCGCTGGAGTCGATCTCAATGATCAGCCGCAGCTCAAGGCACAGAAACGCAGCATTCTGATCAAGCACCTCAATCCTCCTGTCGAACGAGAATCCCAGCATCTTTCTGTCTTTCAACAGGTTGTTCCAGAGACAGGCTTCGGCCTCCGACATCTTCTTATTTTGGCCATATGTGAGAATTTGAATCATCTCAAAAGTCTGGATTGTGAGAGTAAGCGTCTAATTCAATGCCCAACGGGTTTGTATTGAATTCCAAACCTTTTACCATGGCTGAATTAGACAACTTTAGTGGTTTTGACAATTTTCGGGTATCGTTCTCCTCAATTAGCTAATTAGCCAATCAGCCAATTGACTCATTGCCCCCCTGCCAGGCGGCTACCTTTATTCTCTCGGATTGTTTGCGTATTTTCAACACATGAATGCTGAAGCGGGTAGACTTGAAGAAAACCAAAAGAAAAAAGTACCCCTTGAACAATGGGGCCCCTACCTGGCCGAACGGCAATGGGGAACTGTAAGGGAAGATTATAGTCACAATGGTGACGCCTGGCGCTACTTTCCATTTGAACATTCCCATGCCCGGAGTTATCTCTGGGGTGAAGACGGCATTGCGGGGATTTCCGACTACTTCCAAAACCTCTGTTTTTCCGTCGCTTTCTGGAACGGCCATGATAAGATCCTGAAGGAACGGTTGTTTGGCCTCGTGAACTTTGAAGGCAATCACGGCGAGGATGTGAAGGAACTGTATTATTACCTCGATAATACCCCTACCCACTCGTACATGGAATACCTTTACAAGTATCCCCACAAGGCCTTCCCATACGAAAAGCTCAAGGAGGAAAACAGGAAGTTAAGTCGAATGGAGCCTGAGTACGAGATCCTGGATACCGGGATCTTCGACAAAGACGAATACTTCGATGCCCACGTCACTTACGCCAAAAACAGCAGTACAGATATCTTCATCCGCATCAGGCTCACCAACCGGGGTAGCCATGCGGCAGACCTCACCGTTTTGCCTACGCTCTGGTTCTATAACCGTTGGCAGTACGACAAAAACACGCGCAAGCCCGCCATTATCCTGAAGGATGATCGCCATGTCAGGGCCACCCATAAACGACTGGGCAGCTGGAACCTCTATTTCCAGAAACCCGACGATATCTATTTTACAGAAAACGAAACCAACCACAAGATCGTCTCCGGCAAGGAGCAGACTACCATTTTTACTAAGGATGCCATCAACGAAGCCGTGGTCAACGGTAAGAACAAGCACCTGCTCAGGAAACGAAAGCAAGGCACCAAGTTCTCCCCCGTTTACAAATTGCACCTCAAGGGTGGCGAAACCCAGGATATCTACCTGCGACTAATTGATAAAGCGCCCGCCGACCCATTCCCCTCCCATTTTAAAGGACTGTTCGATATCCGGAAAAAAGAGGCGGATGAATTCTATGACTCCATACTGTCAACACCCCCGGATTCTGATATTCGAAAGGTTCAACGGCAAGCCATTGCCGGTTTATTATGGAGTAAACAGTACTATCATTTTGATGTAGAAAGATGGCTCAGCAGGGGGGATGGCATAACACCAGTGAGCGATGGAAAGAAATGGGGGCGTAACCACGACTGGAAACACCTGAAGAACCAGGATATCATCTCCATGCCGGACAAATGGGAGTTCCCCTGGTATGCGGCTTGGGACCTGGCTTTCCAATGCATTCCCATGGCCATGGTGGACCCGGTATTTGCCAAGCACCAGCTCTTGCTGATCATGCGCGAATGGTACATGAAGCCGGATGGGCAACTCCCCGCCTATGAGTGGAATTTTTCAGACGTGAATCCGCCCGTTCAGGCCTGGGCCGCCCTGGAAGTGTATAAGATCGAAAAAGAGATGAAGGGCAAGGGGGATCTCAACTTTCTCAAACGCGCCTTCCATAAACTACTGATCAACTTCACCTGGTGGATCAACAGGAAAGATCCCAATGGTAACAATATGTTCGAAGGAGGCTTTCTCGGCCTCGATAACATCGGCGTATTCAATCGCAGTGCCCCTCTCCGGGACAGCCATCTTGAACAGGCGGATGGTACCGCATGGATGGGCATGTACGCGCTCAACCTGCTGGATATGGCCCTGGAGATCGCCATGCACGATCCTACTTTCGAAGACACAGCCACTAAATTCTTTGAACAGTTTGTACTCATCGCAGAAGCACTCAACCATCATGGCATGTGGAATGAGGAAGACGAGTTTTTCTATGATACACTTTCTGTTTCGGGATCAGCACCCATACAGTTGAAGATCCAATCCGTAGTAGGTCTCACCAGTTTGTTTGCCGTGTCGATCATCCGTATGGAAATGATCGATAAGCTCGAAGATTTTTCAAGACGCATCAACTGGTTTGAACAGTACAGGAAGAAAAACAATTTGTTCTGGCCCAACGAAGAACATGGTGAACGGGACAGGACCCTGGTTTCACTGCTGCCACGGGAACGACTGGAAGCATTGATGAAAAGGGTATTGAACGAAGAAGAGTTTCTTTCAGACAACGGGATCCGCGCACTGTCCAAATATTACGACAAGAATCCTTATACCGTGCATATCGCCGGTGTTGACCATACTATTCAATATGATCCCGGGGATTCCACCAGCGATTTCTTCGGTGGCAACTCCAACTGGCGGGGCCCTGTCTGGATCCCGATGAACTACCTCATCATCCGAAGCATCCGCCGCTACGGGAGGTTCTATGGCGATTCCCTCAAAGTGGAATACCCTACCGGCAGCGGCAAAAAGTATAACCTCAAAGACATCGCGACAAAACTAACGGAGAGGATCACCCGAATCTTCGAAAAAGATGAAGAGGCCTGCCGCCCGGTATTTGGCGAGTATGCAGAGTTTTACAAAAGGCCCGGAAATGAGGACCTGCTGCTGTTCTATGAATATTTTCATGGCGACTCCGGCAAAGGCCTCGGTGCCAGTCACCAAACGGGATGGACAGCGCTCATCGTGGAGCTCATAGAGCGAGTTAAGAAGTAATTAGCTAATCGATTCTATCCGCGGTGGAATCAACTTATAGACTACCGGCGTAACGATCCTTGACAGGATGGTTGACGAGATCAGGCCGCCGATCATCACCAACGCAAGCGGTGACACCAGGGGATTGCTGTTCAGTGCGATCGGGGTCAGACCACCAATGGCAGTAAGACTGGTTAACACGATCGGGAGAAAGCGGATCTCGCCGGCCTCTTTGATGGCTTCATCCAGCCCCATGCCTTGTTCCCGCAGCTGGTTGGTAAAATCCACCAGTAGGATCGAGTTCTTCACTTCCACGCCGGCCAGGGCAATGAATCCAATGATCGCTACAAATGACAGTGGGTTTCCGGTAAACCATAGCATCATGGCGCCGCCGATCATACCCAGCGGAATAACGGATAGCACGATCAGTGTACTTTTGAAGGTTTTGAATTCGAGCAGCAGCACCATGATGAACAGGAAGATGGTGGCGATCACAACAGTCCCAAAGCTTCCCCCGAATGCCTCTTTACTGCTTTCCACTTCGCCCGCCAGTTGAATCTGGTAGCCTTCGGGCAGTTTGAGGTCTGCGGCCCGTGCCATAAAATCTTTTGTGATCTTTTCCGCCAGCACGCCTTCCCTGTTGAACGCAGTCACCAGCACATAGCGTTCCTTGTTCAGGTGTTTGATGGTGGTGGGAGATGATTCAAACTGGATATCAGCCACCTGCTTCAGGGGTATGGCTGTGCCTACGGCATTGTTTACATAGATCTCGTCAAACGTGCCTAAGGTGGCAAATTTGTCTTTGGGTGAATTCACCACAATATTGTAATCGTCGCCCTGCTCATTAGTATATTGTCCCAGTTCTACTCCGGAGATGGCCAGCCTAACTGTTTTATCGATATCGGACGTCAGGATACCCAGGCTTCTGGATTTTTCCGTGTTGATATTCAGCCGGAGATCTGATTTCAGCAAGCCAACATCGTTATTTACATAGATGGCGCCATCGACCGACTTCATGATGTTTTCAGCCCTTTCTGCCAGGTGCTTCAAGGTGTCCAGGTTATCACCGATGATCCGTACCGCAATGGGTGCTTCAATAGGAGGACCTTGTTCAAAATCTTTTACTTCAATTTGTGCACCCGGCATAGAAGCGAACTTCTCCCGCAGCTGAACGATCAGCTTTCTTTTATCAACAGCACTCACATCGTTTGCCATCTGCACATAGATCTGGGCAAAATCCGATTTCTCGTTGACCGGGATCTCATTGTAGTAGATCCTTGGATTTCCTTTGCCTACGTTGGTGGTGAAATAGCTGATGCTTTGCTCTTTAGCCAATACCTTCTCCACTTTCTTCGCCATCAGGTTGGTGGTTTCAATATTGCTTTGGATGGGCATGTTGATGTTGACCAGGAACTGGGGCTTTTCCGAAGCAGGGAAGATCCTGAATCCGATGATCTTGAAGATCCCCAGGGATGCCACAAACAAACCCAGCGCTATGAGCACGGTAGTCACCGGACGCTGCAGTGCTTTGTCGAGCAATTTTGAATAACTGCCACTGATCAGTTTACGCAGTCCGCGCATGAATATATTTCCTTCGGGGTTGTGGCTTACTTTCAATACCCGGCTTGCCATGAATGGTACGATGGTGAGTGACACCAGCATGGAGGCAAACACCGTGGCCACCACTGCGAGTGGCAGGCTTCGGATGAATTCGCCGGATCCTTCGGGCAGAAAAATGATGGGCATGAAAGCGATCATTAGTGTAGCCGTACAACCTATCACCGCAAGGGTGATCTGCTTGGTGGCTTCGATGGCCGCGTAGGTACGATTATGTCCTTCCCTGAGCCATCGTTCTATATTCTCTACTACTACTATGCTGTCGTCCACTAAGAGTCCAAGTGCCACCACCAAACCTACAATGCTCAATTGGTTAAGCGAGTAACCCATGGCATTCAGGGCCACGATACCCAGGCCCAGAGAGAGTGGGATGGCTACCATCACCACAATGGAAGCGCGGCCTCCGAGTGGCAGCAGCGTGATCAGCACCAGGCCGATGGCGATCAGAAAATCGATGCCCAGGCCGCTCAACCTCCTGTCCACATTGTCTGCCTGATCGAAGTTTCGGATCAGTTCAATATTGGGAGGCAGCGTTTTTTCGAATGATTGGAGTATAGGAAGATAAGCTTTTTGTGTACGGGCGATATTTTGTCCGGGTTTCTGGGCCGCCGTCACCAGTACGGCACGATGGCCGTTCAATCTTACGATGTGCTTTTGTTCATCGTCGGAGAAATTAACATCGGCGATATCTTTCAGGCGCGTTACGTTTCCGTTGGCCGCGTAAACAACCGTGTTCCGTATCTCTTCGATACTCTTGTATTTCCCACTGGTTTTAATGTTGAGCACTTTTTCGCCGGCGCGGATACTGCCTGCGGGGATATTGGCGGCTTCACTCTGGATGTTTCCAATCACGAAATTGATGGGAATATTCAGTTTGGCGATCTTGTCCAGCTGCAAGTCGATCCGAATACTTTGTTCCTGCACGCCCCAGTACTCCACTTTCTTTAAGGTTTTTTCTTTCTCCAGCAACTCTTTGAGTTCTTTAGCGTAGAACTTCATTTTTTCGTTGGAGGCATTTTCCGAAACCAGCGAAACCTGCATCACGTTCACATCGGTAGGTGTGATCTTTCTGACTTCCAGTTTATAGATATCGCTGGGTAATGAGGGCCTGAGCACATTTACTTCGCGAACAAGTTCCTGGTATTTGGCTTCAACATCAGATTCGTATTTGTATTCAACTTCTATTATGGCCACGCCATCATTGATGGTGGTCTTGATATCTTTGATATCATCCAGTTCGCTGATCTTTTTCTCCAGGGGTTTCACCACCAGTTCTTCCATATCCTGGGGACTGGTGCCCGGGTAAATGATCACAATGGGGAATTGGGGAGGACTCATTTCAGGGTCTTCGGCCCGGGGCATTTGCATGATCGTGGTAACACTCACTACGGTGATCATGAGGAAGAGGACCAGGGTGAGCTGGTAATTTTTTACAAAAAATGACGTTAATCGCATGTGTTGCGTTTTGATATAATGATTTGATGGCGTTGCTGCCGTGGCTGATGCGATGATCTCCGGCGGTGATGACCTATTTGACCACTTCGATCATGGATTCGTCGTTCAGGTAGGGCGATCCGGATGACACCACGTACTTGAAACTGTCCAGCCCACTGATGATCTGTACATTATTGTTGCTGATCATTCCAACCACCACTTCTACTCTCTTCACCGTTTTCCCATCGTTGCTGGCAAACACAAATCCTTTTTTGCCATTGGCTTCCAGGATGGATTCATAAGGGATGGTGTATCCGGTCTGCTTATTATTGCTGGTGATGGAGGCTTTGCCGAACATGCCTGTAGCAGGCTGCTCTTTTCCGAAGTTTACCTTAAGTTCAAGCCCGAACGTGCCATCAACGGCATCGGCGGCGAGTGATTTTTTTGAAACGAAGGCGGGAAATGTTTTGCCGGGGAATGCTTCGAACGAAACAGCGGCAGTATTGCCTTTCTCGATCAGTGACCATTCCTTGTCGGACACGCCGGTGGCAAGTACCCAGGCCGAGGCATTGGACACGCCGCCGGTGACCAGTACGGCACCGCCGGGTTCGCTGAGTTCGCCTTCGTTCTTCATCTTCCTGATGACGAAGCCGTCTTGTGTTGCATAGATCTTTGAGAATTGCTGATTGAACGCAACCTGTGACAGGTTTTGTCTGGCTATATCAAGACCGGTGCGGGCATTCTGCAGTTGTTCGAGTGTGGCTACGCTATCCGCGTAGAGGTTCTGGGCCCGTTGATAATCGCGCTCTGCTTTTTGCACGGCGAGCTGCACCTGTTGCACCTGGGCAGAGATCTCGGTGGATTTGATGGTGGCGAGCAACTGGCCCTTGCGGATCTTATCGCCTTCCTTGACCAAAATTTTTTCGATCACCCCGCCGGTTTTGAATGAGAGTTTGGTTTCATTCTCAGTGGAGAGATAGCCGGTGACATTGATGATATTGTCAGCAGCTTCCTGCTGGATGGCAATGAGTTTAACCGGGATGGGTTGGTCGGCCTCTTTGAGTGTATTCTCGGTGGCCTTGCTACCGCATGCAGTGAAGATGACCGATAAAGCGATGAACGAAAAAAGATAACGCATAATGCAGTGTTTGATGATTGAAGGGGTATGATGGTTTTTCTCGTGTTCTTTAGTTGAATATGTACGATGATGTCTGGCGTTCGTAATCGGCCATGGCTGCCAGCAGTCGGTACCGGGTCAGTTCTTTCTGGAGTTGGGATTGGGTCAGTTGGTTTCGGGCATCGAGCATTTCGATGAAGTTGTTGATGCCTTCTTTGTACCCGCGATCGATCAGTTTAAAATATTTCTGTGCAGCTTCTTCCTGTTTGATGGAAGAGATGAAATTGTTGTAGCTGTTTTTTGCATTGCTTTTGCTGTTGAATGCGGCCAGCTCGAGGTTCCTGCGCAGGTCTTTGTTGGATAGTTCGATGGACTGTATATCAAATTCTGTTTGTTTGATGGCATAGAGATTCCTGTTGCCGGCGAAGATGGGAACGGTCAGTTGCACGCCGCCGAGATAGAAGAAGGAGGAGTTGTTGACCCTGAAATTGAAGTCCTGCGCGGCCAGATCGAGGAAAGCATTGATCCTGGGCGCGTGGTAGGCCTTGTTGAGTTTGAGTGTTTGGTAGTTGATGTCTTTTGCAATAGCCAGTGATTTCAATTCTTCCCGGCCATTGATGTTATCTGCGTAGTCGTGTATGGCTTTCTGTGTTTCTTCCGGGAGGTTGATCTCGCTGAGGATCACGGAGTCTGTCAGGCTGGTGTTGCGGAGTGCATTGAAATAGGCGATGGCTTTTTGTTTC
>JBBAJN010000001.1:130095-147126 GCA_040404045.1 Chitinophagaceae bacterium | reverse complement strand
GGGATACTTACCAACAGTGGCGACGAAGTAGGTAAGCTACTGAACTTTGACTTCTTTTTTGCTGGATTTACAACCGGTGTGGGGATGAATGAAAACCGAATGCTGATCAGTGGGTTAGGTTCGGAATTTTATGCTCACGAGTTTATTCATTTAATTGTTCCTAATTTTGACAGGCATTCTTTGATTGAGGAAGGATTTGCAACCTGGAAAGGCGGGCAAGGCAACAGAACATTTGAAGAATGTGCAAGTGTTTTGGCAGATGAAGTTAGTGTGAATTATGAAGTGTCTTTTGCAGACGTCCTTGATAAAAAATGGGGTTGGGAGTATTCTGCTTTCTATACAACCGGCGCAATATTTTTTAAGGTCGCCTATGATAGGGGAGGGGTGGGTTTGGTTAAAAAGCTTTTGGAAACGCCTAATGACAGTGAGAAGTTGATTCAGGCCATTTGTTCAGTGTTCGAAGTAAAAAGAGAAGAGATAGATTCTTTTTGGAGAAGAGAGGTCCTAAAATTTAAGACTGATTTTTAGCTCAATTAATTTTGTCAAAGATTAGATCAAATGGCAAGTATGACCAAATTAGGGGCATCATGGTTTGGATTTCTGGGAGTTCTTTTTTTTGTTTCAGCAACTATCCTGGGTGGACTGCTGCTTTCGGAGTATAGTCACACTTCGCAGCTTATTAGTGAGTCTTATGCAGTTGATACACCTTATAGCATTCAGCTTCGGTATGCAGGTTTTTTGCCGAGCGGAGTGTTTATTGCAGCATTTGCATTTTATGCAGCAAAGGCCTTACCCAGATCTGCTATGACCAGATTTGGTTTTGCAGGGCTAGGAGTATTCTATGGAATTGCAACAGTCATTGTTAGTATATTTCCCTGTGACAAAGGGTGCGATAAGGAGTTGGTTGATCCGAGTCTTTCGCAGCTAATTCATAATCTCACCGGGTTATTGACATATATAGTTGTTCCAATTTGCCTGGTGATTCTCGGCATTGCAGCCAGAGGATGGCCTAGAGGGAAATATGTATCCTATTGGGGTGTTTTTTGTGGGCTGACTGCTATATTTTTTGTAGGTATCTTGTTCTCTAATTTGGATTCCGGGCTTGTTGGAGTCTACCAGCGGGTCGTTGAAGGATCAGTACTTGCTTGGATCGTTTTTTGTTCTTTTTATTTTCAAACGTTACATAAATAGGCAGCAGAAACGCCAATGTGGAGGCAAAGAACTGCTTTGCCAGTTTTAGAGACAGTTCCATTTTTGCTGGAAACATTATATATGCTGACAGACGTACATCCCAAACTCCCCATGCGTGACAAGGCTGCTACCCGAGATTTTTACATCGATAAGCTGGGCTTCCAGCTGTTTGGGGCCGACTATGACGGATACCTGATGATCAGGAAGGATCGTATTCAGATCCATTTCTTTGAGTTCAAGGATCTTGACCCGAAGGAGAATTATGGGCAAATCTATATAAGGACAAGTGACATCGAAAGTCTATATCAGTTGTACCTGGAAATGAAATTGATTCATCCAAACGGGCCGTTACAGACAAAACCCTGGGGGCAAAAGGAATTCTCCCTCCTCGACCCAGATAACAATCTGGTTACCTTCGGGCAGGATGCATAGGGTTGAGATGGGTCTATTTAGGCAAGATTGTTTTGAACGGTAAATAAGGCCGTTCAAATTCCAGTAGCTTTAAGGTACTTCGTCATGCCAAAAATTGAAACATTGACTAATTACCCTGTTGCATTGTTCTTCGTTTTCCTTTTACCCATTTCTTCCAGTGGGCAAGTTAAGACAGATCCTCCGCGAGGATCCACACCTCCAAAGAGTATTACCCGCAATATCATACAAGACAGAAAGGGCAATATCTGGTTTGCCGCATTCGATGGCTTTTTTCGGTACGACGGAAGTTCTTTTGCCAAAATTTCAAACGGAGTGAGCTCAGCGCGGTTTTTTTCTCTGTTGGAGGACAGTAAAGGGAACTTCTGGTTCGGCTCTATTGGAGAAGGGGTTTATCGTTACAACGGTAAGGATTTTCTGAATTTTACCATTAAAGAAGGACTGGTCAACAATGAGATCAGCTGTATGTATGAAGATAAGGTAGGCAATATCTGGTTCGGCGCTAGCGGCGGCGCCTGTCTTTACGATGGGAAGACTTTCCGGAATTTCATAATCAATGGCGACACTATGAGTGAGGACAAAACAGGGAAAACCTTTACAATGGTGCGGCCGCCGAATGAAGTGACTTCTATCATTCAAGACAGAACAGGTAAACTTTGGTTCGCCACCAGGGGCAATACCTTCGTTTATGATGGGAAGGCTTTCACTGTATTCGCACATGAAGGAAAGCCATTCAAGAATGTTCGTACCCTGATGGAAGACAGGGCCGGAAACATCTGGCTTGCAGGTAACGACGGTTTGTGGCGGTATAATGGTAGTGTCTGTCTCCAATTCACAGGTAATTTTGTTGGGTATGTCTATCAGGACCGGAAGGACAATATCTGGACGAGCTCAGATGCTGGTAGAGGCTGGGTATTGTCCCGCTATGACGGTGAATCACTAAGGGGGATGCTATATGCCAGGCCGGTTGTCACTGAAATAAGATCTAACGAAGGGATGATTTTCGGGATACTGGAAGATAAGGATGGCGGTATATGGTTTGGTACATTGAATGGTGTTTATCGTTATAACGGGATTTCTGTTACCGACTTCAAAACAAATTAGCGTTAGTAATAACCTTGGACATTAAGGAATACATACAAAAGCAGTCCATGGCAGATCAGACCGAATCGGTAGGTTTGGAAATTCTTTATTTTTAAGTGATTGCACTTCGGCGTCAAGCAGTCATCAGGGATCCACGAAACCAACAAAAAGCGAATCTCGAAGATTTGAAGGTGAACATTAGATTGCAACTTTCTGCTTTATGGACAGCTGTGATGTTCTGCTATATTTATGGCGAGTAACCAAGTAGATAAATTTACCCCTCATGCCCATTCATCTTGAACCATACCAGTCCGCATGGGATCAGCAATTTGTGAAGTTAAAGTCTACTCTGGCTGCTGCTCTTCACCCGATGACGGTCGATATACAGCATGTGGGTAGTACGGCGCTGCCCGGTATGTTAGCCAAGCCCATCCTTGACATCGACATTATCATCTCTGAGAAAGATCTGTTAGTGCCCGTAAGTTATGCCCTGGAGCATCTCGGTTACAAGAACAGGGGCGATCAGGGCATCCCCGGCAGGTTTGCTTTTCGGCAAACTGCTGCCACTACACCGGACACCGGCAATGGTGTCATGTGGACGGAACATCACTTATACGTTTGCTATAGCGACAGCTTGGCCTTGAGGAATCATCTCCTGTTCCGCGATACCCTGTTAAGCAATGCATTGCTGATGCGCCAGTATGCAGACCTGAAATCTGATTTATCCGCCCAGCCCGGCATAACCAGGGAAATTTACACGCAGCGTAAGACGGATTTCATAATTTCCGTACTTCGGGGAGGGGGATTAGATACCGATGAATTAGATCAAATCAAATCTGAAAACATAATCCAATGAGCTACCCGGCCTCTCACCGTGATTAGTCCTTTATTCCCCAAAGTTTTAAAAACGGCCCACATTACAGATCGGATCATCATCGATCTCCTTAATTTCATTTTTCTGCGTTGGCTGACAACTTTTTTTAACAAAACCATATCAAATAAAGAAAAAACATGAGTAGGACTATGAAGATCTCCCTTGTTGCGGTAGCGCTGACCATCGTCAGTCTGCTGGTTTATGGCTTTATAAAGGCCATGGCAGGTAATTACATGAGCATTAATCCTTTTAATGGCATCCTGATGAGCATTGGACTAGTAATCGTTTTATTTGCCTTTGTAAAGGCTGTAAGGCGCATCTGGACCCTGGCTGTTGTGGCGGTATTGTTCCTCGTGCAGGGCTGTAATTATGCGAAATCCAACCAGCAGGTGGTGGTTTCGGACGACTGCGGTATGACCTGGAAAAAGATCAATGCCGGTGACGCCGTGCCTAAGGGCGGTTTGAATGCCTGCTACATGAAAGTGGTGATCCCCAACTATCCCATGCAGGGGGAAAGCAAGTTCATCTCCAACCTGAAGGACAGGGTAAGGGCGAATATCCATATCGACTACGACTACTCCATTACCGAGCCCTTATCGTTTATCAAACAAGCTAAGTATATCGGTAAGGCTAACGTGAATGCCGATGATCCGGATGCCATTAATGAAAATGCTTTTGAAAGTGCCGAGAATATGGTGATCGACAAAAGGATCAAAGACGTGGCCAAGGCAGTATTTATCAATGAAGACATTGTGGAACTGGACCAGAGTGAGATTGAAACACACCTGCTGAACGAAAGCAATAAGGTGTTGGAACCATTAGGTGTTCGCCTGAACTTCATCACCCTGACTTTTGATTTGGACGAACAGACACGCCAGGCCATCGACGTGTCTACCGCGATGAAGATCTATGAAAGCAAGGGCTTGCAGGAGATCGGCAAGCAGGTGATGTCGCAAAGGGCCGGTGCCACCAAGATCGTTGTGGAGAACAAGACTGAAGCTCCCCAGGTGAAGGAATAGCAGGAAGATGATATGTTAAGAAAGGGTTGAGTGCTGCACTCAACCCTTTCTTATTTTAGTTGGCAGGTGAAAATGGAAGGGAAGATTTATGCACGATGATCCGGAGTTTTCCGTCCTTACCTTTTTTGAATACCCAGGTTTTGTCCACCATCACTTCTTTCCCGTCTTTGCCCGTCACCCAAACATTACCCATGGTAATGGCAATGGATCCGTAGATCTGTATGCCTTCATTCCCGGTACCAGTATTATCGTACCTCGCCTTTACCCATGGCGTAAGCGCAAAGCCCTTATCGTTCGGATAGTCGGGGTCCCCGCCAATGAAATAGGCCAGGGCTCCTTTTTTATCGATTCTGAATGTTTGATCGCCATAGGCCAGCGTGGGCTTGAAGAAAACTTTGCCATTATCGTAGTTGTAGGCCGTGGACAACACTTCGTTGGCAAAGGCTTTGTAGTCGCCTCCTTCTTCTTTCAATTGGCCAATTTTGACCAAAGCATCACACCAGGCCTGTTGAGCCGCATTTACTTCGTCGTACGTCACAACCGTCTGTGCCCCTTCCTCAACATAGGAGAGTCCTAGATCGCCGATCACCTTCTTCACCTCATCACTGGTTTGAGCAACGATTTTGTCTGTTTCTGCCTTTGCCTGTTGTTTTGCCTGTTCGCAAGAAGACATTATTCCCGCGGTCAACAGCAGTCCCATAATCAGTTTTAAGCCGTTCATATTCGTGTTTTTTTGCCTACTTTTTAATACGGTGTTCGGCTCGTCCGTTCTTCGGCAAACACTTATCCGGCACTATGGGTTTGTGCGGCCACTGTTAAATGTGTCGTCTGGGAAATGACCTGCAGGAACAACCTAAGGCCAGGATTGCGATTATTGGGCAAAGAATATCTACTTTTAGTCATCACAAACACCTTAGAAAGAACTCAAACGACATGAAAAAGCTCATTGAAAGGCCAAACCTCGCGGGTAAGGGAAGGGCAGGCAATTTGTATGGACAGCTGGGACAGCTCCTCCATGCGCTGGAACAGAGGGATTTGCCTACAGGGGTCGCAGCTCAAATTGACAGCGATATTGAACAGCTCAACGCTATGGAGGATAGCAGGCGGGATTTTGCCGGCACCGTAAAGAAAACAGAGAATAAGATCATTAAACTGTTGGAGAAAGAACTGAAGATCGTTCCGAAGAACCATTATCGGAAACTTTGGTTTACCCTGGGGATGAGTGCATTTGGCTTGCCTCTCGGTGTTGCTATAGGGTTGAGTTTAGGCAATATTGGCCTTCTCGGCATTGGGCTTCCTATAGGCATGGGAATTGGTTTCGCCGTTGGGTCATCGATGGACCAAAAAGCTTTGAAAGAAGGGCGGCAGCTGGATTTTGAAGTGAAATATTAGCCGTAGGATCATCCATCGGAGAACCTGCTGTGTAGAACAGCCCCTTTAAACGCGTAACATGAAAGTTCAGGAAAGTCTGCTGGTTTTTCTTATGATCTCATTATCGGTGCTGTCCTGCGGCACTGGAAGTATGGCGACTGTGACAGACAAGGAGGTCTACAACTCCGGCAAACTGATCATCACCCGCGTAGCGGGGCATTCTTTCATACATACCTCATTTAAACAAACCGATGAATTTGGTAATGTACCCTGCAATGGGCTCTTGGTCAGGAATGGGGACGAAGTGATTGTGTTTGATACGCCTACTAACGATGAATATGCCCGGGAATTGATCCAATGGATCCGGGATACCTTGCATAGCAGGATCACCGCGGTTGTTCCCACCCATTTTCACGACGATTGCCTGGGCGGGCTGAAGGCCTTTGATGAACAGGGCATTCCTTCCTATGGACATGTCAAAACAATTGAACTTGCCACGAAGCATAGTTTATTTGCTCCCCGTAATGGCTTCCGGGATTCAATAGCCTTGAAACTGGGCAATAAACAAGTGATGGTGAAACATCACGGGGAAGGTCATACCAAGGATAATGTGGTAGGGTATTTTCCGGCCGATGAGATCCTGTTTGGAGGATGTTTAATTAAGGAAGTTGGCGCAGGAAAAGGCTATTTGGGGGATGCTAATGTGTCGGACTGGTCAGCTACGGTTGAAAGGGTCAGGGAGGCGTACCCAAATCTAAAGATCGTAGTACCCGGACATGGCAAGCATGGCAGTATGGATCTGCTCGATTTTACCATTAACTTGTTCAGGAACTAAAAGACGGCGGGCTATTAGATTTTGAAGTTAAGTATTAGATCAATGACGGAAAGGAATAGTAGGCAGAATCAGGCTAAATGGTTGAGGACTTTCAGGAAAGTTCACAGAACCACCGGTGCTTTACTCTTTGTTTTTTTCTTTTTCACTTCGATAACGGCAGTTTTGCTGGGATGGAAGAAACATAGCGGCGGCATAATATTAGCGGAATCGTTTCAGGGAACTTCCGTGGATCTTAAGGAATGGTTGCCCATTGATAGCCTGCACTCGATTGCATGTAAGATTTTGCACGACTCTGTTTCAGCTGATTTGTCACTCGAGTTAGAGAGAATTGATATCCGAAAGAGTAAAGGAATGGTGAAGTTTGTTTTTGAAGACAGTTACTGGGGTATTCAACTCGATGGTGCAACCGGAAGGCTGCTGCAAATAGAGCGAAGGCGGGCCGACTTTATTGAAGGGATACATGACGGTTCTGTGCTGGACAAGTATTTTGGGACGAAGAGAGGACAGATTAAGCTGTTTTACACCAGTGTAATGGGACTGGCGCTGTTGGTTTTTACCATCACCGGCTTCTGGCTCTGGTACGGGCCGAAACGAATGAGAAAAGCATCCACGATCACTAAAAAATAGATGTATGAAGCATTCAAACTCAATTCCGCGCAGGGATTTCCTAAGATCCACAGCACTTATTGGTTCCGGAACCATTGGCATGTCAGTGATTCCTAATATGGGTCATGCGGCAGCGTTGCCTGCTGATGAGCGTGATAATGTAATCGGGCCGCGGGAAGGATTCGCTCCCCATATTGGTACTTTATTGTCTATGATGACATGGATGCGAAGGGTGATATTGTCGCCTGTGAGGGATCTGACTGTTGAGCAGCTGGATTATGTGCACGACAAGAATTCGAACTCCATTGGGTCGATGCTTTTTCACCTGGCGGCAACGGAGAGGTATTACCAAATCCACACATTTGAAGGGAAGAAGTGGGGCGATTGGAGTGAGCAGGACAAAAACCGGTTTGACGTTGCTATGAGTCTTGGTGCGGAAGCCAGGAAGACAATCAAGGGCAATAGCCTCGATTTTTATTTGAATACCTTGAAAGAAGTTAGAGAGAATACTATAAATGAATTTAAGAAGAGAGATGATGCATGGCTGTTTTCCGTAGACGAGAACTGGCCTTGGGGACCCACGAATAACTATTGCAAATGGTTTCATGTCTGCGAGCATGAGTCGAACCACAATGGACAAATGAAGTACATAAAAAGTCGGCTTCCCAAAGGCAAGGGAAGGGTTTAGAAGTTCGAGTAGTATCAATTTCGCTATATGAGGAAGGGTTTTCTGTTTTTTATTTTATGTGTTCTGAATGGCCCGGCCATAATGGCCCAGCCGGCTGACTTACTCGCGGTCAGTAGATTTGTAAATGAGCACGCCAGCCAGATCATGGATGAGTTTTCTTCTTTTCTGGCCATTCCCAATGTAGCGGCTGATCCCCAGGGGCAACAGAAAACCGCCGAATACATCATGACCATGATGACAAAACGGGGCATCCGGAACGTGCAACTGCTGAAGGCTTCAACTGCCGGGGTTCCTCCTTCGGTTTATGGCGAAGTGCTGGTGCCCGGTGCAAAACAAACATTGATTTTTTATGCCCATTATGATGGCCAGCCAGTCAATCCTGCCCAATGGGCAAAAGGGCTCGACCCATTCCAGCCTAAACTTTTTACCGGGGCCATTGATCAGGGAGGTGCCGATATTCCCCTGCCTTCCAATGGCAGGTATGAAAATGATTGGCGGATCTACGCACGCGGCTCGTCAGACGATAAGGCGGGCATCAACGCGATCTTAAATGCCTATGACGCTATTGTGAAAACAGGAAAAACCCCGGGCTGCAACTTGAAGTTTTTCTTCGAGGGCGAAGAAGAAGCCGGTTCGCCCCATCTGAACGAGATACTGGATAACTATAAAGCGTTACTCCAGTCGGATCTCTGGGTGATCTGTGACGGACCCGTTCACCAGTCGGGCAAAAAGCAGGTGGTCCTTGGTGTTCGTGGCGATACCCATCTCGACCTTACCGTGTATGCCTCCAAAAGGCCACTGCACAGCGGCCACTACGGAAACTGGGCTCCCAATCCTGCGATGATGCTGGTAGAGTTATTGGCGTCGATGAAAGATGAGCATGGGAGGGTGACTATAAAAGGGTTCTATGACGATGTGACCCCCCTTTCTGCTTCGGAGAAAAAAGCGTTGTCTGAAGTGCCTTCCGTGGACGAACAAATGAAACGTGAGCTGGGGATCAGTGCCATTGAGATGAAAGGACTTTCCTTAAGTGAAGCTATTAACCTGCCCACCCTCAATATAAACGGGATTCAAAGTGGCAACGTGGGTAAAGCAGCCTCTAACCAGATCCCAACCTTTGCCACAGCGGTGATCGATCTGAGGCTGGTGCTGGGCAATGACTGGAAAAGGCAGCAACAGAAAGTGATCGCCCACATCAGGGAACAAGGTTATTATGTGATCGATACTGAGCCAACCGATGAGCAGAGGCAAAAATACCCGAAGATCATCAAGGTGATCCCGGACATGGCCGGAATGAATGCCCAGCGTACATCCATGGACCTGCCCATTGTCCAGAAAGTGATCGCAGCAGTGAAAAGCGCATCTAGAGAACAAGTGGTGCTGCAGCCCACCATGGGGGGAAGCCTGCCACTCTACTTATTTGAAAAGCACCTGAACGCCAAAACGATTACGGTTCCCATTGCTAACCACGACAATAACCAGCATGCAGAGAATGAAAATATCCGGCTGGGAAATTTATTCGAGGGCATCGAGGTCATGGCATCGCTGATGATGATTGAATAGCCTTTGTCAGAAAGGCATTTTAGGAGAACCTTAAAGGCTCAACAGAATTATAGCCAATTGTGATATTGATAACTTGCAAGGGCTAATTTATAGGTTGACCAGATCAGTTTGATTTCGTCTGGATGTATGTTTGGAATGGACATTGATCAGTTGTAATTGCTATAGATTTTATAATAACAAACCAGGAACATTTTTGTTAGCGAAGGGGGAAGCGCATATGTGGAAGGATATTTCACATTATGCCTATACTATTTGCGCTAACAAAAATGAATTCAAATGAGAAAGACGATTGTTTCAACTCTTTTGCTGGTTTGTTTTGTATGGGGAGACCTCAATGGTCAGGTTAAACAGGAAGCGAGTACGTTGTTTGGCAATGGAAATTCATCAATTAAAGCAAAGGATATCGGATACTTTGTTGCACCCGCTTACGGTATAACTCAGATGGACGGAAGCACGACGTCACTTTTTAATCTACGGGGTGGCTTTAGTTTCAAAGACAGGTTTTCAATAGGGGCATATTACCATACATCTATGAATGAGATCAGGCCTCAGAGTGAGACTGTGCCAAATCTTTATATGGACTATTGGTCTGCGGGCGGTTTTGTGGAGTATACCTTATTTTCGAAAAAGGTCTTTCATGTGACATTCCCTGTGTATATAGGGTTTGGTGAAGTGGAGATGGACAGCGAAAATGGTGATGCGAGGCTCGGTGAAGCAAATTTCTTTACGATCGAGCCTTCAGCATTACTGGAAGTTAACCTGAGTAGATATATTCGGTTCAATGCCGGCATCGGTTATCGATTTGTGGGGCAGATGAGTTACAGGAATCTCAATCAGGCTGATGTTTCCGGACCTACGGGAACTGTTGGATTTAAATTTGGGCTGTTTAAATAATAAATATGAATATCAGGTTTATATTTTTAGTCCTTTCTGTTCTTTCAGGCGCTATAACCCGGGCTGCTGATACCATAAGAATTGAGAAGGTTATTATGGAAGACTGGGGAGCATATGTGCACTTTCCGCCGTCTGCAAAACCATTGCCTGTCATTGTTACTCTTGGAGGCGCCGAGGGGGGCTTGTCTTTCACGGAACAGGAAGCCAACGTCATGGTGAAGGAAGGTTTTATAGTGATGAGGTTGGGATATTTCAAGTACTCCAAATCCACCATGAAGCAGACACTTAAGGAATTAAGGGTAGAAAAGGTTTTTGAGGCCATTGATTGGGTGAAAAGATTTCCTTAAGTGGATAGTGCCAGGATCGCATTGCTTGGTATTTCTAAGGGCGCGGAGTTGGCTTTATTGGTGGCATCAAAATCGAAATCAATAAAGGCGGTTGCTGCTCATGTACCAAGTCATGTTGTTTGGTATGGTATAGGGGACTGGAAAGGTCTGAATAAGAGTTCCTGGACATGGCAGGGGGAACCGATGGCCTTTTTGCCATATGGGAAACCGAAATCAGGATGGTTTACGAAACGGATCGCTGAGTTTTACGAAGCCGGCCTGGAGAGCTATCCTGAAAAGATACCACCAGCCTTGATTCCCGTTGAGAAAATATCAGGACCCATACTCATCTCTTCGGGTGGTAAGGACGATATTTAGCCATCAGCATTTATGGCCTATGAGCTGGAGAAGCGACTGCGGTTGAATGGATTTCCCTTTGATGTTCAGCACTTACATTTTCCGGAAGCTGGGCATGGTATTTTTGGTGTTCTTCCTGACCAGAAGGACGATAAAGCGATGAAAAGTTTAGGGGAAGGCGGGGGAAGTTCAATGGCGAATTACGAGGCCAGAAAACAAACATGGGAACAGACATTTTCATTTTTCAGAAAAGTATTTTTGGAGTGAACGGAAAGATAGAGTCAATCTGACCTTTCTTAAATGTTGAAATATCCATATCCGATACGCTGCTTTCAAGCTGTGCATATTGCCCTGTGTTTTCTGGTATAACGTGCTTCTGAGACGATATTGGATTAAGTACCAGGTTATTTGAAACTGAAACAAGATGAGATTACTGCTTAAGGTTACTGCAATTATTGAAGGGATTACCGGGTTAGCACTTGCCATCGTCCCATCTTCAGTCATTAATATGTTACTGGGCATTTCGCTAACAGGGGATTCCACTGCGGTTTTAATGGCAAGGTTGGCAGGATTGGCTTTGGTTGCTATGGCTTTGGGTTGTTGGCTTTCAAGAAGCGATACCCAAATGTATGTTATGCTAAAAGTGATCACAGGTTATAATATCCTGGCTATGACAGGGCTGATTTACATCGGACTCGTGGAGAGATATTCTGGTGTGGGTTTATGGTCTGCCGTTTTAGTTCATCTTGTATTGCTTATTTGGTGCATATCATGTCTACGGAAGTATGTGCGGAAAGTTCTTTAACCTTCCTGTTTCAGCACGATGGTTATTGGAACGCATAACAATAGACTCGGTTCCGAAGGAACTGAAGTATTTTTGCCGGCATGGGCGCCACATTCATGAACATGCTTCCTTATGCACTGGGTATTGCCATAAGCCCAGTGCCTGTGATCACCGTGATCCTTATGCTTTTCTCCCCGAATCCACGAGTGAACGGCTCATCTTTTATTCTGGGATGGGCGATCGGCATTGCGCTCCCCGCCATAGTCGTGATGATGCTGACCATCAGTAGGGGTAGCGAGAGCGATGGTTACCCTTCGCAACCGATGTCTCTGCTTCGCATACTGTTGGGAGCTACTTTAATTGTCCTCGCGATCAGGAACTGGATACAAAGACACAAAATTGATGAGGGGCCTTCAAAACCCCTGCTGTTCAAACTGGCGGATGCCATTAGTCCTTGGAAAGCCTGGGTAGTTGGTTTTTTGTTTGCCGTTGTCACCAATCCCAAAAATATGGCGCTAACCATTGCGGGATGCATGGAGATCTCCGCAGCGCATGCTTCGCTACTCGAGAGCTCTGTCTTACTTACCGTATTTGTGATCATCGCCAGCGCCGGTGTTTCCGCCCCCGTGATACTCTACCTTCTGGGTGGTGAGTCTTCTAAGAGAACCATTGAAACATGGAAACAATGGCTTGTTTTTCACAAGAAGACGGTTATGGCGGTGCTGTTTTTCATCTTCGGTCTGAGTTTCACCATTAAAGGTATTGCGGGCCTTGGGTAATTCTCATACAATTGCAGTTAAGCGACAATTACGTAACTTCTGACCGGACTCGATAGGATATAGTCCAACCAACAATACCATGAATGATGTCTTATGAAGTGTCAACAGCCGGGACTAAAGGCTTCCCTCCCCTTGCCGAGAGTTCAGCCTTAAGGTACGTCAGTTTTGTTGTCCTGTATTTCTCGCAAGGTATCCCGGAAGGGATAACCATTTTTGCTATTCCGGCATGGATGGCCATAAATGGGAAAAGCGCAGCGGAGATTGCCGGTTACAGCGCCTTGATCATCATCCCCTTTAGCCTTAAGATTCTGTTGGCCCCGGTGATGGAGCGTTTTACCTATCTGCCTATGGGTCGCAGGAAGCCCTGGCTTCTGTTGGGCCAGTTTGGAATTCTCTGCAGCCTGATAGCATTTTCGTTTATTCCCGACCCGCTGAACAATATGCACCTGGTCACGGCTATTGCGTTATGTGTTCATGTGTCTATCATGTTCCAGGATATCGCTACCGACAGCCTGGTCATTGATGTTACCCCCCTTGACCAGCAGGGTAAGGCCAATAGTTTGATGTGGGGTTCCAAAACGATTGGAACTTCCTTCTCATTATTCGTTGGAAGTTGGTTGATCGCGGAATACGGTTTTTCCAATGCCCTTTTGATCATGTCTTCATCCGTTTTTGTCATCATGTTCGTTCCTCTGTTGTTGAGGGAACGTAAGGGCGAGAAACTGCTTCCATGGTCAAAGGGAAACACTTCGCCGGATAGCGTTTTAATGGCTATCGACAGCTGGGGTAAACTTTTCAGGTCATTCATGCAGGTCATTGTACTACGTAATACGTTACTACTCGTTGTTGCGGTATTTACGACCATGGCTGCCATACATTACATGATCACGTTACTTCCCATTTTCACCATCCAGGAGCTCGGCTGGAAGAGCGTGTTTTATTCAAAGATCTTTTCCATCTATAACCTGGCAGGAGGCATTATCGGTATGGTCATTGGCGGATTGATCATCCGGCGATTTGGTATTATACGCCTGATCCAGGGTAGTCTTTTTCTTGCGGCAGTATTATCCGTATCCATGGCTTTGTTAACGTCGTTTTGGAAGAACGCTGATCTCGTGTCGGGATTTATTGCGGTTTATTCTATCCTTCGAACCCTGATCTATATCGGGGTGCTGGCATTGGCCATGCATTTATGCTGGAAGCGTATTTCGGCCATGCAGTTCACCTTTTGTATGACCATTTTCAATGCCGGCCTGGCGTGCGGTGCTGCCTTATTGGGTTGGCTTCGTTCGTATTTCGACTGGCAGGCGCTTTTTTTCACATTTTCCGCCATGATCATGGTGGCGATGGTGATCCTGGTATTCATAAAAACCAATAAGCATCGCGAGCAAGTGGAAATGTTGGAGCGGAACTATCTTGATATTTTAGAGAAGGAAGGGACCTTGCTGGTGAAGGCGGAAACAAGTTAACCTGAATCTGACCGGGTAGGGGGTTAAATGAATGCAATCAAAATTTATGGCATGAGATCTAAATATTACATCTTTGTATGGTTCCTGTTTCTGGGTTTATGCTTCGCTGAATGGGCAGAAGCGCAGTCGGTGCGGCAGTACGACGTAATATTGCTCGGAGGGCGTGTCATCGATCCCGAAATAAAGTTGGATGCGGTCAGGAATGTGGGGATTTTGAATGGCCGCATTGCACAGATCAGTTCCGAACCCCTGAAGGGCAAGGAAGTGATTGATGTGAGTGGACTGGTGGTCAGCCCCGGATTCATCGATGTCCACGTGCATGGCCGATCTAACGTGGAGCAGGAATACCAGTTGCACGATGGGATCACAACAGCCCTCGAGCTTGAATGGGGGATTGAGAACCTCAAAGAGTGGTACGGGTCCCGGCAGTCAAAGGCTTTGATCAATTATGGCGCCAGTGTCTGTTGGCCCTATGAGCGATTCAGGACTTTCAGTAATGTGGAAAAGACAGTTGCGGAGTTGCGTGAGGTGACCGCTTTTAAATGGAAATTGAGATCGGGGGTTTAGGGCTGAACGTATATGAATATGTTTAGGGTAGCCAGACATATGGTCGATGATTTTGCTGGAAGACCGAAGATGTTATTCCTGATTGACGGCTTGGGGGCATTCCTGACTTCTTTTCTACTATTTGTGGTCCTCAGAAATTTTGAGCCTTATTTCGGAATGCCTGGGACAGCCTTGACCTATCTTGCAGCAATTGCCCTGGGTTTCTGTATGTATTCAATGGCTTGTTTTCTTTTTTTGAAGAAGTCTTGGGTTCCGTTCATAAAGGCCATAGCCCTGGCAAACCTGCTGTATTGCGTCTTGACCATATGGCTGGTGGTGGCAAACTATGACCATCTTACCATGCTCGGGAGGGCCTATTTTTTTGGAGAATTTATTGTTATCGTTACCCTTGTTTATATTGAACTTAATGTTGCGGCGGTGATCGCCAAAAAGCCTGTATGATTCGTCCATTCAAATTAAGTGGAATGATTAAGTCAATAAGCCTTTCGTTTTTCATGAAGAAATAAATCGAGCTACATATCAGGGTCTATGGTAAAGAATCTTATTGCTATCGTATCCCTCGGGATTGTTTTTTCGGCCTGCGCTTCTTCTCACGGAAACGGTGAACTGATTACCGTGCGGGGCCGGATTCCCGTGGACGAGATGGGTACCAGCCTGATCCACGAACATGTGTTGGTTGATTTTATCGGGGCCGACAGCACCGGCTATCACCGATGGAAGAGGTCTGAAGTGGTGGAACGGGTGCTTCCGTTCCTAATGGAAGCAAAACAAAAAGGAGTCAAGACTTTCATCGATTGCACGCCCGCGTATCTGGGACGTGATCCGGTTTTGCTTAGGGAACTTTCTGAGAGAACAGGAATGAACATCCTGACCAATACCGGGTATTATGGCGCCAGGAATAACCAGTTCATCCCTGGTTCAGCCTTCAACGCCAGCGCGGAGGACATCGCCCGGGTCTGGATCAAGGAATACGAGCTTGGAATTGAAGGAACCGGGATATATCCCGGGTTCATTAAAATTTCGGTTGATAGTGATTCTGTTTTATCATCCATGCATGCCAAATTGGTCAGGGCCGCCGCCATCGCCCACAAGGCGACAGGACTTACGATCGTGTCCCATACCGGGACGGACGCACCTGCATTTGCGCAGTTGAAGGTCTTGCAGGAAGAAGGAGTTGCCCCTAATGCTTTCGTTTGGACCCATGCGCAGCAGGGCACGCTGGAGGGGTATAGAAAAGCAGCTAAAATGGGGGCCTGGATCTCATTGGATAATGTTAACCAAAACAACCCTGGAAAGCCGGGGGGCATTGATTGGATGGTGGATATGCTGACGAAGTTGAAAGAAGATAGACTGCTTCATAAGGTCCTGATCTCGCACGACGCAGGCTGGTATAATGTGGGGCAGAAGAACGGTGGTCGTTTTCGCGGATATAGTGATATTTTTGATCACCTGGTTCCGGCACTAAAGAGTAGCGGTTTTAGTTCAGATGACATGGAGCGAGTTCTTTCGATGAATCCTCAAACTGCCTATGCCATTAAGATCAGGAAGCCATAATAACGATAAGGATTTTATGATCAGAAAACATGTAGTATTATTCAGTGCCATCGTCTCCATGATGTTAATATACCTTGCAGCCTTCCTGTACCCCGGCGGATCAAGGTTGGACAAGGATTCAGTGGGATTCAGCTGGACGAAAAATTTCATCAGCAATCTTTTCGATGCGAAAGCGATCAACGGGGCCGACAATCCGGGAAGATTGTGGGCCGATTTCGGCATGCTTTTTCTGTCCATTTGCCTGGGATTGTTCTTTATCCGTTTCGCGAAGAAGATACCTTCTAAGTCTGCTGCCAATGTAGTGCGGTTTCTTGGCGGCGGCAGTACACTATTTACCTTGCTGATTGTAACCCCGATGCATGACCTTATGATTTCCATCGCCAGCACACTATTCCTCATAAGTCTTTTTTACATCACCGTCTACGTTTTTAAGTCGCGTTTACTATGGTTCAAAATCTTTTGTACCATAGCCCTGCTGATCTTCTACTATTCCCTCTATCTCTACGGTTCAGGAAACTGGGATCATCTTCCCGTTATGCAAAAGCTGACCTTCGGCTCGTCCATTTTACTCGTCATCGCCCTGGACTATTTCACCAGTGCAGAAGATTTTGAGCATATTAAATAGTGTCATAATCAGCTAAT
>JBBAJN010000001.1:53356-129995 GCA_040404045.1 Chitinophagaceae bacterium | reverse complement strand
ATCTCCGGAACATCATGCGTCAAATCAATGATGGTTGAGTATTCCAGGCCGCCTATGCCGCCATCAATAACGATGTCCACCTGCTTGCCGAATATCTCGTGTATCGTTTCCGGATCTGTGTATTCCTCTACCATGTCGCCGGGAAGGGAGGAACTAAGGATGGGATGACCCAAAGCCTTGATGATCTCCTGGGCGATCAATTTATCCGGAACCCGAAGGCCAATCGTATCCTTCTTGCTTTTCAGGATCTTAGGTACTTCCTTGCTCGCCGGGAGGATGAATGTGAATGGGCCGGGTATATGATTTTTCAGTAACCGGAATGTGGGGGTGGAAATGGATTTGGCATACTTTGACAGATCACTCAGGTCGTTGCAAATGAATGAAAGATTGGCTTTTGCAGGATCGATATTCTTGATCCTGCAGATTCTTTCCACGGCTTTGGGATGGAAAATATCGCACCCGAATCCATACACGGTGTCTGTTGGATAAATGATGATCCCGCCACTGGAAAGACAGTCAACAACAGTTTTTATATGTTTTGGCTGGGGGTTTTTGGGATGTATTTCTAATAACATGAAAATATTTTTTTGTCAGATCATCGCGCTTTTCACTGATTATCATTCTATTAAAACTAGGCCTTTATTTTGAACATCTCATGACGACAACATTTATAAGAAATTACTTTTAAATCTGAGTTTCACATATTACTTTTACTGCATACAGCGAAACAAGATCGGCTCTGCCACTTGTTTCCAGGTTCATCCCGAACCAGCTATCCAATCCCATACAATCACCACCCGTCCAATCCTGAATTATCTTCAATTAAGTATTTGTTTAGTCAACATAGTGCTTAAACATCTGAAACGCATACAACCCCTACCAAGTTTGTATACCGTATTTTGATGGATCAGTGCAGAAGAACAGTGTAACTTTTCTTTTTGTGGTTTCAGAGGTAAGCACAGGCCGGCGATTTCCATCGCTGGCATTTTTTTTGCCATGTGTCACATGGCAAAAAATAGTGATCAGGTAGTTAGATACGAAAAGACATTCTCACATTCATTTCCCACATTCATCACATTAAAAAACCCAAACGCTAGCGTTTGGGTTTTTTGTCAGGCGATCGCCCAGGTTTCGTTGCCCTTGAGCAACTTATCCAGGTTGCCCGGCCCTTTGGCCTGCAGCACCTGCTCGATCTGGCCATTCAGCTGATCTTCGTAACAGGGGCGGTCCGTTTCGTAGAACACGCCGAATGGACGCGGCAGATGTACTTCTTTGGTAGGATCGTCAAACATCCTGACCAGGATCTGGGCTTTGTAGAAATCTTTTTCGTCGTGGATCCAGCAGTCATCAGCGCTGTAACCAGCGTTCAGGTCTACCACTACGGGGTGGAAGCCATCCAGCTTCACGCCTTTGTCGCGGTTAGCGCCAAACAACAAGGGTTTGCCCTGCTCCAGGAAAAGCGTTTCGCCGGCCTTTGTGGATTTTTCTGTAAATATTTCAAATGCGCCATCATTGAAGATGTTGCAGTTCTGATAGATCTCCAGGAAAGATGCGCCTTTGTGTTTGTAACTGCGGGTGAGCAGTTCCTGCAAGTGCTTGGGGTCACGGTCCATACTGCGGGCCACAAAAGTAGCGTCTGCGCCCATGGCCAGGGCCAGGGGGTTGAACGGATGGTCGATACTTCCGAAGGGTGTGGACTTGGTCACCTTTTTTTCTTCGGAAGTAGGAGAGTACTGACCTTTGGTCAAACCATAGATCTGGTTGTTGAACAGCAGCACGTTGACGTCAAAATTCCTCCTGAGGAGGTGTATGGTGTGGTTGCCACCGATGCTCAGGCTGTCGCCGTCACCAGTAACGATCCAGACACTCAACTCGGGGCGCGTGGCCTTCAATCCGCTGGCGATGGCCGTGGCCCTGCCATGGATCGAGTGCATACCGTACGTATTCATATAGTAAGGGAAACGGCTGCTGCAGCCGATGCCCGAAACGATCACAATATCTTCTTTGGGAATGCCTATGCCGGGCATGATCTTTTGAACCTGTGCCAGTATCGAGTAGTCTCCACATCCGGGGCACCACCTGACTTCCTGGTCTGTCTGAAAATCCTTGGCAGTTAAACTGCCGGTTACGGTTGTAGCTTCCATGCTTAAAATTAACGAATAAATTGAATCAATTTTCCTTAAAATCCATATCAATTTGAACCTCACTGACCTGGAAAGATCGCCTGTGAAATGGCGTCAGTCCAAATTGTGAGATCGCCTTGCGATGCTCAACTGTTCCATAGCCTTTGTTCGAGATCCACCCATACTCCGGAAAGCGCCCGTGCAACTCCTGCATATAGTCGTCCCGGTAAGTCTTGGCCAGTACACTGGCCGCCGCTATGGAGGCAAACTGGGCGTCTCCCTTGATCATGCATTTATGGGGAATTGAAGCAAATGGGGTGAACATATGTCCGTCTACGAGGATGAATTCCGGCAATACCGGCAGCTGTTCCAGGGCCAGGTGCATGGCTTTGAAAGACGCCCTGAGGATATTGATCCGGTCGATCTCCTCAGGGTCCACACTGGCTACGGCCCAGGCAATGGCTTTTTCCCGGATCAGTTCACGCATCTCATAACGCAGTTTGGGTTTCATCAGCTTGGAATCGTTCAACAGGGGATGCCTGAAACGGGGCGGGAGGATGACCGCTGCCGCGAATACGGGCCCTGCGAGACAGCCCCTTCCGGCCTCGTCGCATCCGGCTTCTAGCAGTTTGTTCTGGTAGTACGGGCGCAGCATGAAAACGAAGGTAATGTTTAATGTTTTTTAAATTGTGCAGGCTAATGAAGATCATATTCTTTGTGATTCAACTGGCGCTACTACCTTTGTACCTGATGTTGAAGAATAAGATCTCCCCGGTGGCTAAATGGTTAATGATCGGCGTTGCCATGATCATGATACAGGTGCTGTTGGGAGGTATAACAAGACTGACCGGATCAGGCCTTTCCATCACGGAATGGAAGCCCATTCTGGGAACCCTCCCGCCCTTGAATGACCAGGAATGGAACAAGGCTTTCGACCAGTATAAACAGATCGGTCAGTACAAGCATATCAACTTCGACTTCACCCTTTCTGATTTTAAGTTCATCTATTTCTGGGAATGGTTCCACCGCGTGTGGGCCCGTTTCATGGGCCTGGTGTTTGCCATCGGGTTCGTTTATTTCCTCATTAAGAAACAGTTTAAAAAAGAGATGGTCTGGCCCATGGTCCTGCTTTTTGTGCTCGGGGGACTACAGGGTGCCATTGGGTGGATCATGGTGAAGAGCGGGCTCAATGAGAACGACGTGTACGTGAGCCATATCAGGCTTTCCATTCACTTCATCGCCGCACTTGGCCTGCTCTGCTATGTGTTTTGGTTTGCCACTGGTTTTGTGATCCCAAGGGAGCAGTATGTGCTGAATCCTTCGCTGAAGAAGTTCACGCTGCTGATCATCTCCATACTGGTTGTCCAGCTATTCTATGGCGCTTTTATGGCAGGCCTTAAAGCGGGCACGGCGGCGCCCACCTGGCCCACTATTAATGGTCAATGGGTTCCTGAGAATCTCTCCTTTGCCGGCAGTTCCATCACCAATCACCCCATTACCGTTCAATTTATACACAGGGGGTTGGCCTACCTGATCGCTTTTATGATTTTCTTATGGTGGTCCAAAGCACTAAAAGTACAGGCCGGACCGTTATTCAGGGATACCAGGATCTGGCCGCCCGTACTGGTGCTGTTGCAGGTAGTGTTGGGCATCTTCACAGTGGTCTATTCGCCCGACAAAAATGCTCTTCTCTGGTTAGGTGTCGCCCACCAGTTCGTGGCCATGCTGCTCTTACTGTCCACGGTGTGGATGGTAAGAATTATGAGATAAGGCTCTCCGAATTGAATTAAATTACCGTATGAATTCTTTCCTGAAAGGATTTTTTTATTCTTTCCCGGTACAGCTGGTATTGTTGCACCTCAAAAAATACCAGGTGTTGTTGGTGTTCTGGTACATCCTTGGCAGTGCCATCAACGGCAACTTCATGAGTACATTCGGGGCGGATTCTTTATTTCTTGCGCCCGAGTACCTTGGCAACGTAAACGCGGTCAGCACGGCCATCATCGGCGCGGCCATGGGCATCTTCATCATGAGCTGGCATATCACCACCTTTATCCTGCACAGCCGGCAGTTCAAGTTCCTGGCCACCACGTCAAAACCGTTCCTGAAATATTTCATCAACAATTCGGTCATCCCCATCCTCTTCCTGCTGTTCTATTGTTACAGGGCCGTGCAGTTCGACAGGTTTCGTGAGCTGATGACCATTGGCGAGATCATGATCCTCATTGCAGGATTTCTGCTGGGCCTCATCCTGCTCACCATCATCTCGATCTCTTATTTCTTTGGCGCGGAAAAAACGATGATGCGGAACATGAGTCCCATCATCCGGGAGCCGCATAAATACATCGGGCATTTTGATGCAGACGGTAAACATTTCCATGAGAAGGGGCTGATCCATGTGGACTGGTTTTACAATACCCGGATGAAGCTGAAGAAACCAAGGAATATTTCGCACTACTCTCACGATTTCGTGGAAACGGTGTTCAAACGCCACCATTTTTCAGCGGTCATCTCCATCATATTCGCCTTCCTGTTCCTGGCCATTGTGGGTCTTTTTCAGGACAGCAGGATGTTTCAGCTGCCGGCAGCTGCGGGTATATTGCTTCTGTTCTCCGTGTTGATGGCTGCATCCGCTGCTTTGGTCTACTGGATGAAAAGCTGGTCGCTGCCCCTTCTCGTGGTCATTGTATTGGTGGCAGACCAGTTGTTCAGGCACGATGTCATAGATACCCGCAACAAGGCTTATGGCTTGAATTATACCAATGTGGATGAAAGGCCGGCGTATAGCCGTGATAGCATAGCGATGCTTTGCACCATTGACCAGATGGAGAAAGACAAGACCCTGATGATCGAGGTGCTGAATAAATGGAAGGCCCGCCAGAAGGAAGAAAAGCCACTGATGTATGTGATGAATTTCAGTGGCGGCGGCACCCGCTCGGCTACTTTTGCCGTAAACGTGTTGCAGCGGCTGGATAGCATCTCGGGGGGTGAACTCATGCGTAAAACTTTTATGATCAGCGGCGCTTCAGGCGGTATGCTGGGCGCAGGATTTTACCGCGAACTCTATCGTATGAAAATGCAGGGAATGGCGGTCGATCCCTATGATGAGAAATATGTTGACATGATCTCGCGTGACTTGCTGAATCCGCTGTTTTCTTCGATGGTGACACGCGATATTTTTGCTCCCGCCCAAAAATTTAAAGTAGGACCCTACCATTATATCAAGGACAGGGCCTATGCATTCGAAGAACAGTTAAACGATAACGCGGGCGGTATCCTCAACAGGCAGCTGAAAGATTATGTGCAGGATGAGGCAGAAGGAAGGATCCCGCTCATGTTCTATTCCTCTACCATTTCTGCGGATGGCCGGAAGATGCTGATCAGCACCCGACCCCTTAGTTTCATGATGCGCAACTGGCCGGATTCAGGCAATGGTTCGCTGGGAGAACCTGATGCCGTGGACTTTTGCAGCTTCTTCAAAAAGCAGGATCCATTCAACCTCCGGATCCTGACAGCCATGCGTATCAATGCCACCTTCCCCTATGTGCTGCCGAATGTCTGGCTGCCCACCAAGCCCATTATCGATGTGATGGATGCGGGCATCCGGGATAATTTCGGGCATGAAACCACGCTTCGCTTCCTGAGCGTGTTTAACGACTGGATAAAAGAGAATACTGCGGGTGTTGTCTTCCTGCAGATCCGGGACCGGAAGACTGGCGACTGGGGTGAACAGAAAGAGGTGGATGGTTTTACCAGCATGTTCACCAAGCCAATTACGGTGATCCAGCTCAACTGGATGAAGATGCAGGATTATTATCATGAAGAGATGATCTCCTATGCCGATCAGAAATTCAGTTTTCCGTTTGAGAAGTGCAGCTTCACCTATGTGCCGGCTAAAAAGAACCAGGCGGCTGCGCTGAATTTCCATCTTACCGTAAAAGAAAAGATCGACATCAGCGAAGCCCTTGGCTCCCAGGGCAACCAGGCATCGTTCTCCCGCTTCAAGGCATTGAAGTAGCGGCCCTGTTAACGCGGTTGGATCAGGGATAACGCGGACGGTATCACCTTAATGTGGAATGTTGGCGAAGTAGGATGGGGGTCTCCGTCAATATGGAGGGGAGCCAGTGATTTGTTGATGAGTTCCATCTCCGTCACCTGGTAGTAGAGGATCCCATGTTTTTTGAAAATGCCCTCCTGCACATCCCCATAACGGATCTGGTAGATCACCGAAAGCAGTAACTGGAATTTATTCATTTTCTGCACCACTACAATGTCCAGCAAACCGTCACCCAGCATGGCTTTGGGCGCGATGGTGAAATGATTCCCAAACTGGTTGCCGTTGGCAATGCTGATGAAGTAGGCTTCGGTTTCAATTTCTTTCCCATTGATGCGCAGCGCAAAAGCATATTCTTTCGCCCTGAAAAAATTAGCTGCGCCCAGTTTGATATAGGTCCACAGGCCGCGCGTTTTCTGCTTTGAAAAATCATGGGCCACTTTTGCGTCAAATCCGATTCCGCTCAGCATACAGGAAAAATGTCCGTTGATGGTGAACGCGTCGATCCGGGATGCTTTCCCGTTCAGCACCACCTCAAGGGCTTGCAATGGATCCAGGGGAATGCCTGCTGCGAGAGCCAGCCCATTCCCGCTGCCCATGGGGATCACACCAAAATTGACCGGCAGGTGCCTCAGGGAATTGGCAACCTGGCTCACCGTACCATCACCCCCGATGATCACCACATCCCTGATCTGCTCTTCGATGATCCTGGTTTCGAGAAGGCTATAGTCACCCGCCGCATTGGTGGGGATGAATTCGAATGGCATGCCTTGCTCATTCAATGTATTGATGAGTGCCTCCTTAATGCGAAGTTTATTCCTGGTACCTGACAGTGGATTCATCAGGAAGATCAGTTTCCTGGCCATGCCCTGCAAGATGGGTTATTTTTATCACCATTTCAGCAAAGCACTTGCCCAGGTGAAGCCTGAACCGAATGCCGCCAGGCAAACCAGGTCCCCTTCTTTGACCTTCCCTGCTTCGAATGCTTCGCAGAGGGCAATGGGTATTGAAGCCGCCGTAGTGTTGCCGTATTTCTGGATATTGTTATACACCTGGTCGTCCCGCAGTCCCAGCTTTTGCTGCACGAACTGCGAGATGCGGAGGTTCGCCTGGTGTGGGATCAGCAGCTTGATATCTGATGGCTCGTAGTTGTTTGCCGTCAGGGCCTCCATGATCACTTCGGGGAACTTCACCACAGCTTTTTTGAATACAGCTGGTCCGTCCATATAGGGGAAGTTCTGGCAATTGTCGATCATCTCATGGCTCATGAAATACTCTCCCATCTTCGCGTCTTTTTTAAATGTGGCCAACTCCACGCCCCCGGACCAATGGTTGGCATGGGTACCCGGATTATACATGGCCAGTACCTCTGCGCTTTCGCCATCGCTATGAAGGTGTGTACTGAGGATGCCGCGATTGGCATCTTCTGTGGGTTGCAATACCACGGCTCCTGCGCCATCTCCAAAGATCACACTGACATTCCTGCCACGCGTGGTGAAGTCGAGCCCAAAAGAATGTTTCTCCGAGCCCACTACCAGAACGTTCTTATAGGTCCCGGAACGGATGAACTGGTCGGCCACGCTCAGGGCATAAACGAAACCGCTGCACTGGTTACGGACATCGAGGGCGCCGATCTCTTTCATCTTCATAGCCCGCTGGAGCAGTACGCCGCAGCCCGGGAAATAATAATCAGGACTCAGGGTTGCAAATACGATGAAGTCAATATCCTGGGGAGTAATGCCAGCGCGTTCAATGGCTATTTTTGCCGCTTCAACCCCCATGGTGGTGGTGGTTTCTTTGGTGGTATCGGCATACCTTCTTTCCACTATCCCGGTCCTCTCCTGGATCCATTCATCACTCGTATCCATGACCTTCATCAGATCAAGATTGGTATACACATTACTGGGAACATAATAGCCGATGCCGGCGATCTTCGAGCGCATAACAAGCAGGTTTAGCGGGTAAATTACGGAATTAGTCTTTCAATAAAATTTCCCTGGCAAATTTCAGCGTTTCGTCCTCCACGGACTGGAGGTCTTTCGACTTGATATAGGAGCCGATCACATGATTTCCAGTATTTGGCAGGGCAACCGCTCTTTTTTTGTCTGCCGGGGTGGAGATCTGGCTGAACATCTCTTTCATGGCCGATACCTTCACCGTGGAATCCTGATGCACATCATCCTTGTAGTAGTACAGCATGAGCAGCGGCTGGTTGACTTTTTTAAAAGTTTCCGGGGTCATTTTTTCTTCCAGCAATTGTTGCACTTCGGTAATGCTTTCCACACGATAAGATCCGTTCCAGTATTTCTGGTATATCTCGCGCTTATCAGGGGCAATATTGTTGTTGCCGCCCAGTACCATCCTGCCCACTTGCAGCCCCCAGGGGTTGTTGCTCATCCAGGCCATGGAGTTGTTGATGGCTATATTGGGAGAATAAAGGATAATGCCGGCGATCTCCGGGTATTGCTCTGCGGCAAGCATTAAGGCCAGTGTTCCTCCGGTTGAGGTGCCGATGATGATCACTTTCTTCCCCAATTGTTTACCGATCGAATAGGCCTCTTTGGCGGACTCCCAGAGTGAGGTGGCGGTCATGTGGTACAAGGCATCCACGGTATCTTTCCCGTGTTCGGAAAGCCTTGCCAGGTAGAGATTGGCACCTATGTTTTTGGCAAAATTCGTATGCACGGGATCGCCTTCTTCCTGGCTTGCCGAGAATCCATGCAGATAGATGACCGCATATTCGGTTCGGTTCTTCAGGCTGTCGTTATCCCAGATGATCCGGGCCTGGTTATCCGGCTTCAGTGTATACCGGGCCTCATTGGCTTCCACTTGCTGCTGCAGGGCAGCACCGGTGTCTTTGACCGGGTAGAGCCCGTCTGTGTACTGTCCTGGCGAAGGCTTAGGCCCCAGCAGGTAAGCAATGCCGATGGCCACGGCGATGATCAGTAGTATTTTGAAGAGTTTCATACTGGTGTTAGGTAAGGGGTTATAAAAACCGGCCACAGCCGTTATAGGTCTTGAAATCTTTATCAATGCCTCTTTTTACACGGACCTGGACCCTGCATGAGAATTGTTCGCCGGACATCACATCCGTGCAGGGTTCTTTGGTGATAGTGATGTACATCTTGCCCATCTCAACAGAAGCATAGTAGGAAATGACTTTTCCGTCATTTGAAATGGTGCCGGCTACGGGAGGGGTATTGATCTCATGGCCTTCCATGTTCCTGAAACGGTAAATCTTGGCGGTGTCCATGTCCAATGACCAGCCCGGTTCCTGCCCGATCGCATAGAAATCAATCCCCATGCCGCGCTTCTTGCCAAGAAAGGAAGAATCTGCTCCTTCAGGGACCGACTCTCCCGCAGGATTTGATCCGTTGGAGTCCGCAGGTGATACCAGCACCGCGCTGTCCATTTTGGGGCCGGGTTCCGATGTTGAAGGTGACCCGCATGACAGTACTGCGGCGAATGCGATGAATAGTAGCTTTTTCAAGTGTAAATGGTTTTAATGAAGATCCCCGGCAAGCTTATGCCGTATTTTTTATGCGGTTCCCAACAGTGCCCAGCTGCTGGCAGCCAGAACACTGTCCTTATTCAACCGTCAAAAGTAGCAATAGCGGGACGATTGTCAAGGTAAATGAATATATGGCCTGTTTCATCAAATAAGAAACTGATTCTATTAGGCATATGTGAAATTAATCTTAGCTTTTGGCGCTTCATTTGTCCCTCCCGCCCAATTTTAGTACCTTCGCCGCCAAATTCACAGGGAAGGGTTGTTTTAAGAGACAAGAGCCTCTCGTCCAGGTGTATTAAAAGCTAAAGATTCTGCATTTTTCTCTTGTCATCAGTATTATGGAAATTAGAAACATAGCCATCATTGCCCACGTTGACCATGGTAAGACTACCCTGGTAGATAAAATCCTCCATGCCACCAAGGTATTCAGGGATAACCAGGATACAGGAGAGTTGATCATGGACTCCAATGACCTGGAGCGCGAAAGGGGTATCACCATTTTCAGTAAGAATGCTTCAGTAGTATATAACGGCGTTAAGATCAACGTGATCGATACCCCGGGCCACGCCGATTTCGGCGGTGAGGTGGAGCGCGTTCTGAAGATGGCTGACGGTGTGATCCTGTTGGTGGATGCATTTGAAGGACCGATGCCGCAAACCCGTTTTGTGTTGCAGAAAGCCCTTCACCTGAACCTTCACCCTATTGTGGTGATCAACAAGGTTGACAAGCCAAATTGCCGTCCTGATGAAGTTCACGACGCCGTATTTGAACTCTTCTTTAATCTGGATGCTACCGAAGAGCAGCTGAATTTCCCCACCTACTACGGTAGCGGAAAGAATGGCTGGTTCAACGATTCACTCACCCAGATCGATAATATCACTCCGCTGTTGGACGGTATCGTAAAACACGTGCCACCGCCGAATATCGGAGAAGGCTTCCTGCAGATGCAGATCACTTCGCTGGATTATTCTTCATTTCTTGGAAGGATCGCCATTGGCAAGGTAGCCAGGGGTTCTGTCAAAGAAGGTCAGAATATTGCGTTGATGCAGGCTGATGGAAACATCAAGCGGCAGAAAGTGAAAGAACTCTATGTATTTGAAGGCATGGGCAAGCGCAAGGTTACGGAGGTGGTTGCTGGCGATCTTTGTGCGGTTGTAGGCATCGAAGATTTCAATATCGGTGATACCATTGCTGATATTGATAATCCGGAAGCGCTTCCTGTGATCAGTGTTGATGAGCCTACGATGAGTATGATGTTCTCCATCAATAACTCGCCGTTCTTCGGGCGTGAAGGAAAATTTGTTACGTCAAGGCATTTGCGTGACAGATTGATGAAGGAAACGGAGAAGAATCTGGCGATGAAGGTGGAAGATACAGACGGCGCAGACAGTTTCCTGGTATACGGAAGGGGCATCCTGCACCTCGGTATCCTGGTGGAAACCATGCGCCGCGAAGGGTATGAGCTTACCGTTGGTAATCCGCAGGTGCTGGTGAAAGAAATTGACGGCAAGAAGCACGAACCCTATGAGATCCTCGTAGTGGATGTGCCTGGTGATTATAGCGGTAAGGTGATCGACCTGGTTACACAACGTAAAGGTGAGATGCTGGTGATGGAATCCAAGGGTGAAATGCAACACCTGGAATTCGAAATTCCTTCACGCGGCCTGATCGGACTGCGGAGCAATATGCTGACCAACACCGCTGGTGAAGCCGTTATGGCGCACCGTTTCCTCGAGTATAAGCCCTGGAAAGGACATATCCCCGGCAGGAACAACGGTGTACTCCTTTCAAAGAATACAGAACGTACAACAGCATACTCGATCGATAAACTCCAGGATCGCGGACGTTTCTTTGTAGATCCGGGCGAGGAAGTTTATGTAGGTCAGATCATCGCAGAACATATCAAGCCAGGCGATCTGGTGGTGAATGCGACCGAAGCCAAGAAACTCACCAACCACCGCGCCAGCGGTAGTGACGATGCATCACGTGCTGCACCAAAGATCCTGATGACACTCGAAGAGTGTATGGAGTATATCCAACAGGACGAGTGCATCGAAGTAACACCGAAAAGCGTCAGGATGCGTAAAGTGGTGCTCGATGAAAATGACCGCAACAGGATCGCGAAGTCGATGAAGGTTGAGGCCTGATCAATGAGCTAATTGTTCAACCGCGCACTAAAATCGTAAAGCGGCCGGATCACTCCCTGGGTGGCATGGATCACTGCATCCAGTTGCGGGATGTTCAGTGCGGCCTGCATGTTTTTTATCCGGGTGAGTTCGTTGTTAAAAAGTTTCAGGTGATGGTTGAGGTCGTTTCCCTTCTGGTGCATCAGGTGCTCCCACGCCGCCTGGTCTTGCAATAACTCCGGTTTGGGCGGAAGACTCTCCCAGTATTCGCTGATAGCTTCATCCAGGTCGATGGACTTTAACACTGTCAATGAACTATCCAATTGACCAGGTGTTAAATTTTGGGGAGTTACCCCGCTCAGTGCCTGGATGCAGTTATCGATAATGGTGGTTAGTGATGGCATAGTATGTAAATTTGCTTAAAATCGGCGGATATGAAGCGGTTTCTGGTGTTTCTGGTGTTCAGTTTCTTCATCCTCAGCGTGGAACCGGCCATGGGGCAGTGCTCCATTTGTACCAAAACAGCGCAACAGTTGGGCCATAAACCGGCCAAGGGCCTTAATACGGGCATCATTTACCTGATGTTCGCGCCTTTCGCGATCATGGGCTTTGTAGGCTACCGGTTTTATAAAATGAAGAAACCGGATTAAACAAAAAAGGACGCCATTGGCGCCCTTTCATATCATATCTTCTCGCGATCAGTTTCCCTCTTTAGTGCAATTATGGCTGCCATCACAGAACGGCGGCGTATTTGTTTGCTTACACATACAAAACCAGGCATCTTCCGGCGCGTCGAATTTTACTTTCAGGCTCCTGAAAGGCATGCCCTCAATCTGCTTATGCGCGCCATCGCAAAACGGCTGTTTTGCGCTGAGGCCGCAACTGCACCAGGAATAGTTTTTTTCGGGGACCACCGAAACACATACTGGCTCATCGCCAGCTCTTTTTGGGGCGGTCATTTTGATCAATTGTTCACTCATGTTCTTAAATGTAAGATTGTATATAGCTATACATATTAAACTGCCCGAGGTTCATTTCGGTCATGATTTTTTTACGGAGCTCATCTTTGGAAATGTTTTTCATACGTGCGTCCCGGATCAGGTGATAGGCGCGTTCAGCCAGCAGCCAGTACTTCCTTTCCGAACTGACGTGGTGTTCCAATTTCTGTTCTATTTTTCCGGCCAGTTCAGGCAGCCCCTGATTTTCTGAGGCAATGGTTTTTACTACGGGAATCTCGTGCGTGGCAGCATGGGCCAGGATCTCCAGGTGCTTTACGAACTGATCGGCCAGGGGTCGGTCAGATTTATTCACCACAAAAATGTCTGCTATTTCCATCAGTCCGGCTTTCATGGTCTGTATCTCATCGCCTGCTTCCGGCACCAGCACCACCACGGTGACGTCTGCCAGTCCCGCTATTTCAATTTCGCTCTGCCCAACACCCACCGTTTCCACGATCACGAGGTCGAAGGGCATGGCCTTGAGGAAATCCGTGATTTCCATGATGCGGGGGTGAAGTCCGCCCAGCGAACCCCTGGTTGCCAGGGACCTGATATAGACGTTGGGGTTGGTGTACCACTGGCTCATCCGAATCCTGTCGCCCAGCAGGGCGCCGAGGTTAAATGGCGATGAAGGGTCAACGCAGAGCACGGCTACTTTTTTCCCCTGCGCGACAAACTGTCCGATGAGGCCATCCGTCAGCGTGCTTTTCCCTGCGCCGGGAGGGCCGGTGATGCCGATGACCGCACTGTTTGCAAGGGCTGGGAGCTGCATCAGCAGCTGCTGGAAACCGGGCTCTTCATTTTCAATAATGGATATGCATCGGGCTATACTCCTCGTATCCTGTTGCAGTGCCTTTGCATAATGATGCTCCCAATTCATAAGTTGCCTAAATTCGGCCAATTAAAAGGCACAACAAAATTATTTTGAGGTCGGCGCCCCTGCTGATCATCCTCATGTGGGCAGGCATGCTATGGTCCAGGGCCCTGCTTTCCCTGTCCATGATCGCCATATTCATATTTGGGCTGGTGTTCTATCTGCCGCAGTCCCGGAAGATCATCCGTTCATCGCGCTGGTTGCAGGGTATGATGTTGTTGTTCCTCCTGCCCCTGCTGTCTTTTTTCTGGAGTACCGATAAAGCCCAATGGCTGAGTGCGGTCCAGGTCAAGATCCCGCTTTTGTTGATGCCGGTGCTGATCCCTTTTTTCCGCAGCCTCAGCAGGGAGTTGGCAACGAAACTGCTGGTCATCCTTTCCTCCTTTGTATTTCTTTCCAGCTTGTACAGCTACTGGCATTTGTTTTCAAATAGCGGCATTGAGGCAGACTACCTGAAGGCTAAGGTGCTTCGTGTGGCCATGTCTAATGACCATGTCCGTTTTGCCTGGCTGCTGGTCATCGTGTACGCATGGACGTTATATGAGGTGTTGAGGGGCACGTTTCGAGGTATTTGGAAGATTGCCGCTTCAGGATACCTTGCATACATTGCCCTGTTCATCCATGTGCTGGCCGCTAAAACCGGTCTGCTCGGATTTTACCTGGTGTCGCTCATTGCGGTATTCAGCATCGTTCCGCGCCGCTTCAGGTTGGCATCACTGGTGTCCATAGTGCTGATACCCCTGGCTGCATGGTTCCTGTTGCCATCGTTCCGGAACCGCATTCGTTTTGTGATCTGGGATTTCCAGAACTACTCCCGCGGAAATTATGTGGAAGGACTTTCGGATGCGCCCAGGATGATCTCTTACAAAGCCGCTGGCGACCTGATCAAATCCGATCCCCTCGTGGGTGTAGGGTCCGGAGATGTCTTGTCTGCCACATGGGGCTGGTACGATGCCCATGCCCCTTACCTGAAAGATTACGAAAGGCTGCTTCCCAGCAATGAGGTGATGATGTACGCCGTTGCGGCAGGCTTGCTGGCAGGGATCTTATCGCTCATTGTATTTATGTTGCCATTCCTGCTGAAAGCTTACCGCAGCAACATGCTCTGGATTTCTTTTCACGCCATTTCTTTTGCCGGGTTCATGTATGAGATCGGGCTGGAAGTGCAGCATGGGGTGTTCCTCTATACATTTTTCAGCTGCTGGTTTTATGCCCGGCTTTCGCCTGCTGCTGCATCTGATACAGCTTTGCATACTTGAGGAATGTGGTGGATGCTATTTGCCTGGAGATGACATAGCCGTAGAAACCATCCAGAAATCCCCGGTTGAGTATATAGCTGGAGAAAAATGCCCAGGCGGGACTGAACATGAGTTTAAAGAGGTTCGACTTCTTGCCGTTCTCGAAATATTCTGCAGCGGAAATGGTGCTGTATTTGTTGGTCACCTGGATATGCTCATCAATAGTGTAGAATGAGTAGTGCAGGATGTCCCCGCGGAGATGGACAATGGTTGCCCCCGGTACCGCTTCCATTTTTTCATGGATGCGCATATTCTGCCATCTTGCCTTGTCCTTCCTGACCAGACGCAGTTTGGTATCAGGATACCAGTGGCCGTGGTGGATCCAGGCGTCGCAATACCATGTTTTTCGATTCATGGTATAGCCTTCGGCCGGAAAACCCTGGTCTTTTTGCTCCCGGATGGATGTGTAGAGTTCCGGGCTCAGGGCTTCGTCCGCGTCGAGCGAAAAAATAACATCATGTGTAGCGCGGTCAAGCGCCAGGTTCTTTTGTTCGCTGTAGCCGAGGAAGGCCTGTTCTATAAAGGTAACGCCGTATGCCAGGCAGATATCCCTGGTGCTGTCGGTGGAAAGGGAGTCCACCACCACGATCTCATCAGCCAGGCCCTGGATGGAGTCCAGGCAACGGGCAATGTTTTTTTGTTCGTTGAAAGTGATGATACAAACCGAAAGCTTGATTGACATAGTTCCGGTGAAGTTATAGGAAATCGCAAAAAATTGTATCATTACAGCCATGACGAATTTCATTCCCATATTCCCTTTGTCACTGGTAGTCTACCCCGGGGAAGACCTGAATCTGCACATCTTCGAACCCCGTTACAAACAGTTGATCCGTGAGTGTAAGGACCAGGGTAAGCCTTTTGGCATACCTGCTGTGGTGAAGAATAAAGTGAAGGAACTGGGCACCCTTATGGACATCGTGGAGATCGTAAAGGTGGAAGACAATGGGGAGATGGACATCAAGACCAAGGGCATCAAAGTGTTTCGCATTCTGGAAACGATACAGGCTGTTCCGGAAAAACTGTATAGCGGCGCCATCGTGAACTATCCAGACACTGACGATAAGGGAAACCGGGAATTGATGCAGAAGGTGGTGGCTGGTATCAGGCAACTCCATGTGTTGCTGCATGTCAACAAATCTTTTCCCAAGCCCGATGAGTTCCTGAACAGCTACGACGTGGCTCACCATGTGGGATTTTCTCCTGAAGAGGAGTATGAACTGCTGGGCCTGCCCATGGAACTGCAACGCCAGGAATACATCCGCCGGCACCTTAGCAAGGTGATCCCCGTAGTTATGGAAATGGAGAGCCTGAAAGAAAAAATCAAACTGAACGGCCACTTCAAGAATCTCACGGGTTTCCAGTTTGATATATAGGCTGACCGCTTTTTATTACTTTTACTCCTCATGATCACCCTTTGTTTAGATTACGGTAATACCCGCCTGAAGCTCGCGGTATTCGAGAACGAAAAGATGCTGGCCGTGGAGGTAATGGAAACCGGTGATGCAGCGGAGGTCAGGCAGATGATTGAAAAATACCGCCCTGCACGAACCATCCTGTCCTCTGTGGTTGAACACGATCCTGCCATCGAAGAAGTGCTGGCATCGGCAAGCGCATTTCATAAGCTGTCCCATCTTTCAAAATTCCCATTCACCGTTCCTGTTGGGAAGCCCGAAACCATGGGGGCCGACCGGATCGCGCTGGCTGCGGCCATGGTTAAGTTCCATCCCGGCAAGAACAACCTCGTGATCGGGCTCGGTACAGCCATCACGTATAACTTCATCAACAAATACAACGAGTTCCTGGGCGGCGGTATTTCGCTGGGAATGGAAATGAGATTCAGGGCCCTGCAGGACTATACGGCAAAACTGCCTTTAGTGAAGAAAGACTGGAATTTTCCACTGATCGGCTACGATACGCGCACCAATATCCTCTCGGGCGTGATCCTGGGTATGGCCAAAGAGATCGACGGAACCATCGATGCCTACCAGGAAAGGTATGGGAACTTTAACGCTGTGTTAACCGGGGGTGATAGTACATATTTCGCCCTACACCTTAAAAACCCGATATTTGCCGACCCTGATTTTTTATTTAAGGGTCTCTATGCGATCAGTGAGTACAACAACTAACTTGAGAAAATATTCTTTACTATTGATAATCAGTGCTTTATGCAGCTTTTCGGCGGCGGCACAGGAAAATTCTCCCTATTCCAGGATCGGAATTGGAGACGTGATCCCCACCCAAAACGTACTGAACAGGGCCATGGGCGGTCTTTCTTTAGCTTATTGGGACCTGCAATCAATAAATTTTTCCAATCCTGCGTCATATTCACGACTGAAACTGACCACCTTCGATGTGGGCCTCGAATACGATAGCCGATTGATCAGGGCCGGTGAAAACCCCGAAAGTTACAGATCAGCTAATCTGATCCCAACCTACCTCAATATCGGCTTCCCGCTGAGCAAGAAAAAAAACTGGGGAATGACCTTGGGCATGAAACCCGTTACCAGGATCAGTTACGATATCGTCACGGGATCAAGGCTGCCAGGCATCGACTCAGTAGTGTACCAGTACGCAGGCAATGGTGGCAGTTACCAATCTTATCTCGGCATAGGGTATGGTACAAAGAAATTCTCCATAGGCGTGAATGCCGGTTATATGTTCGGCAATAAGAACTATGTGTCCAAACTGGTATTCATCAACGACACGGTGAATTACCAGAAGGCCAGATACACTGATTCTACCAATTATGGCGGCTTTTTCGCGAAAGCTGGTATTCAGTACAATTTTGTGTTGTCGGGCGATATGAACCTCCGCTTTGGAGCTACATATGGTCTCCAGAATACCATGAACGCTAAAAGGGATATCTCCAGGGAAACCTACGAGCCTGGCCTTCGGGGCGATATCATCCTGGATAGTGTATATCGCGTTACCCGGCAGAAGGGCGATATCACCCTGCCGGCAAGCTATGGTGTTTCATTTATGCTCGATAAGGTAGACAAGTGGATGGTGGGCGTGGAGTTCAATAACACACAATGGAGCCAGTACAGGTATTATGGCGAAACCGATGCACTGAAAGACAGCTGGACAATTCGTGTGGGCGGCCAGTTCGTACCCGGGCAGATGTCCAAGAATTACTGGAGCAGGGTAGCTTATCGGGCAGGATTTTATTATGGGCCAGACCTTGTGGACAATGGCGCGGAACTCAACACCTGGGCGGTAACCTTCGGTGCCGGTCTGCCGATCAGAAGGAATTTCTACACTAATCAATACACCACGGTGAATACCACCTTTGAGATCGGAGCCCGTGGCAATAAGTCCAACGCCGTTCGGGAAAGCCTGTTCCGGGTTTCTGTTGGATTTAATCTCAGTGATATCTGGTTCAACAAACGTGAATACCAATAGTCATGAAAGCGGGGTATGTGATAAATGCTTTCTCATTTGTCGCCTTGGTTTTTGTGTTATTGTCGTGCGAGAACAATGAGGACGACGTGAAGAAGCTTACCAGTAAAAAGCTCGGCGTAGATGAGGGCAGGAACATCGAAGCCTATATGAGCAATACCGGTAAAATGAAAGCCCGGCTTCGAGCGCCGCTGATGCTTCGTTACCAGGATACATCCGCCAAAGTGGTTTTCCCCAATAGCATGCACGTGGATTTCTTCAATGATTCCACCATCATCGAAAGTCAGTTGGACGCCAACTATGGCGAGTATTACGAGACGCGGAACAAAGTGTTCCTGAAAGACAGTGTTCGTGTTTTCAATAACACCGGTGATACCCTGTATTGCCAGGAATTATGGTGGGACCAGAACAGCCAGCAGTTTTCGACAGACAAACCCGTACGCATCCACAGGCCTGATATGATCATGAATGGGGTAGGACTTACCGCGCCCCAGGATTTCAAATATTTTGAAATGTACCAGATCAGCCAGTCAACACTTCGGGTAAAAGATTAATTTCATTTTCTAATCATCTTCTATGGAGTACAGGTATATGGGCCGCACCGGCCTGCAGTTAAGCGTTTTATCATTCGGGAGCTGGGTGACTTTCCACAAGCAGATCAATGACCAGTCGGCCGACAGGCTGATGGGCATGGCCTATGACGCGGGCATCAATTTCTTTGATAACGCGGAAGCCTATGCGGGCGGTGAGAGTGAATTGATGATGGGCCGTGTACTGAAGAACAGGAATTGGGAAAGAAGTTCCTATGTGCTGTCATCCAAGGCATATTTCGGACTGCGCGGAAAGGACAATAAACCCAACCAGGCGGGGCTCAGCCGCAAGCATCTTTTTGAAGCCTGTCACGACGCCATGCGCAGGATGCAGGTGGACTACCTTGACCTGTATTATTGCCATCGTCCGGATGTGCACGTTCCTATTGAAGAAGTGGTTTGGACCATGCATAACCTGATCCAGCAGGGCAAAGTGCTTTACTGGGGCACCTCCCAGTGGAGCGGAGCCGAGATCATGGAGGCGCATCGCGTGGCGCAGCAATACGGTTTGATCGGACCCGTAGTGGAACAGCCGCAGTACAATATGTTGTGGCGCTTCAAGATGGAGCAGGACTACCTGCCCGTGTTTAAGAACGTGGGCCTTGGAACCACCATCTGGAGTCCGCTGGCCTCCGGTTTCCTGACGGGCAAGTATCTGGAAGGGATACCCGAAGGGTCGAGGATGTCCTACAACACCTTTGGATGGCTCCGCGAAAGATGGATCACCGAAGAGAATATTGACAAGTTGCGCAAACTGATCGCCCTGGCGGGTGAATTAGGGATTTCGATGGCTTCTCTGGCCATTGCCTGGACCATTGCCAATCCGCATGTTACTTCCACCATATTGGGAGCTACCCGGGAGGAGCAGCTGGCAGATAACCTCAAAGCCCTTGATGTGGTTAAACTGCTGACACCCGAGGTCAACCTCCGTATTGAAGAAATATTGCAGAACAAGCCTTCATTTGACCTGGCATAGGGCCGATATTGCCGGATTGGTGTAAATTAGGTTCCGGCTATAACCCCGGCAATCTATGGATCTCAAAAACAGAACAGCTTTCATTACCGGTGCCAGCAGGGGTATCGGCAGGGCCATCGCGCTCCGACTTGCTAAAGAAGGTGTAAACATTGTGATCGCAGCGAAGTCGACCGAGGAGAATCCTAAACTCGGCGGCACTATATTTTCCGTTGCGGAAGAAGTGGCAGCGCTGGGCGGCAAGGCACTTCCCGTGGCTTGTGACATCAGGCATGAAGACCAGGTGATGGCGGCAGTTAGCCAGGCTGTGGTTGCTTTTGGCGGTATCGATATCCTGATCAATAATGCCTCTGCCATTTCACTGACTCCCACCGAGCAGACCGAGGCCAAGCGCTATGACCTTATGCACGATATCAATGTGCGCGGCACATTTTTCGTCAGCAAATGCTGCATCCCCCATCTAAAGAAAGGCACCAATCCCCATATCCTCAACCTGTCTCCGCCCATTAATATGGACAAGAAATGGTTTGCAGGCCATCTCGCCTATACCATGAGCAAGTATAACATGAGTATGATCGCCTATGGCCTTTCGGAAGAACTGAAAAAGTATAAGATCGCCGCCAATACCCTCTGGCCGCGGACAACCATCGCCACGGCCGCTGTGCAGAATCTGCTGGGTGGTGAAGCGCTGATGAAGATGAGCCGAACCCCGGAGATCATTGCAGATTCGGTTTACCATATCCTGACCAAACCCTCTGATGTTTGTACCGGTAATTTCTTCATTGATGAAGATGTACTTGCAAAAGAAGGCATCACGGATCTGGGCCATTATTCTGTTGTGCCCGGGGCCCATTTATATACAGATCTGTTTCTGTAAACCATTAACATGCGCAGACGCGAATTTCTTATGAATACCGCCGGCACACTATCAGTTGCCGTTGCTGGTTCTGCCTTTGATATTGCCGGATCGGGCCCGCAGGCTGGTACGCATTCACCCTTGAAGATCCCTGCATTCGATCTCAACGAGATCACGGTGGATGAACTTCAGCAGAAGATGCAGCAGGGTGAGCTGACTTCCAGGGCGATCACCAAAAAATACCTGCACCGTATTGCAGCACTGGATAAGAAGGGACCGGCCATCAATGCCGTGATCGAAATCAATCCGGACGCGATGGCCATTGCCGAGGCCATGGACCAGGAACGGAAAGCCGGAAAGATCAGGGGGCCACTTCATGGCATCCCCGTACTGATCAAGGACAATATTGACACGGCGGACCGCATGATGACTACGGCCGGTGCACTTGCGCTGGAAGGCAATATTGCCTCGAAAGATGCCTTCATCGTAGCCAGGCTTAGGGAAGCCGGAGCGGTATTGCTGGGCAAAACCAATTTGAGTGAGTGGGCCAATTTCCGGTCCACCCGATCCAGCAGTGGTTGGAGCAGCAGGGGCGGGCAGACAAAGAACCCTAACGTACTCAACAGGAATCCCAGCGGCTCCAGCTCAGGAACAGCTGCTGCGGTATCGGCCAATTTCTGTGCGGTGTCCATTGGCACGGAGACGAATGGATCCATCATCTCTCCTTCATCCTACTGCGGTGTAGTGGGCCTGAAACCTACCGTAGGATTGTGGAGCCGCAGTGGTATAATCCCTATATCAGCTACGCAGGATACCGCGGGACCCATGACCCGTACCGTAAAGGATGCAGCGATCCTGCTGGGAGCCCTCTCAGCTATCGATCCCGCTGATACAGTAACGACTGCCAGCCAGGGGAAGGTGCATCAGGATTATGCTGTTTTTTGTAAGACGGATGCGTTGAAAGGAAAGCGCATCGGCATAGAAAAAAGTTACCTGCAGGGCCACGAAGCCGTAGTGGCTTACTACAAGGAAGCCATTGAAACACTGAAGAGCCAGGGAGCCGAGGTGATCGAGATCGAATTGTTGAAACTCACCAGGCCCATCAGTTCCAATACCGTGTTGTATTACGAGTTCAAGGATGGCGTGAATAAGTATCTCGCGACAGCCAATGCTAAAGCGAAAACAGTGGCGGAGGTGATCGCATTTAATAAAGCCAATGAGGCACGGGCCATGCCGTTCTTCAAGCAGGAGATCCTGGACATGAGCGAGGCCAAGGGCGGCCTGAATGAAAAAGAGTACATGGAAGACCTGGCTAAGGTCATAGGGACGAGAAAGATCATCAACGATATGATGAGCTCGAATAAACTGGATGCGATCTGCTCGCCCAGCAGTGGCCCGGCCAGTTGCATTGACCTGGTCAATGGCAGTTATTCTTCCGGATTTTCTTTTTCGTCACCCGCTGCCTGGTCCGGCTACCCCCACATCACGGTGCCCATGGGTTATATCAGTGACCTGCCCGTTGGATTCTCTTTCATGGCAGGCGCGTGGCAGGAAGGAGAAATCATCGGTATGGCCTATGCCTATGAACAAGCCAGCAAAAAGCGGAAAGCTCCTGCATTTATAGCAAGTATCTAGCGTGGTATGAGAAAATGGAATGGTGCATATGGCAGATCGCTATTGATCTGGATTTGTATGGGCACGATATTGTTTTCCCCTGATCTGGCCGCGCAGACGGATTCCGCAAAAGCCATTTCCTTTTCCGGATACATAGAAGGATACTATAGTTATGACGGGGCCCGACCGGAAGACAAACTGAAGCCGCCGTGTTTCTATTCTTTCAACCGGCATAACGAACCGAACATCAACCTGGCCTTTCTGAAAAGCAGTTTCCAGTTGCCAGGCTTCCGGGCAAACGCAGCGCTGATGGCGGGTACGTACAGCCAGTATAATCTTGCGCGTGAACCCGGGATGCTGAAAAATATTTTTGAACTGAACGCAGGCTTTAAGATCGGTCGTAAAAACATCTGGCTCGATGCGGGCGTAATGCCTTCCCATGTGGGATTAGAAGGCGCCATTGGAAAAGATTTCTGGAGCCTCACGCGCAGCCTCATGGCGGAGAACTCGCCCTATGTTGAAACCGGTATAAAACTGGGCTACGATACGGATAATGGCAAATGGTATCTCGCTGTGCTGCTGTTGAACGGTTGGCAACGCATCAGGAAGTTGCCGGGATATTCGATGCCTTCATTTGGTCATCAGGTGCAGTTCAAGCCGAATGCAAATGTGGTGATCAACAGCAGTTCGTTTGTTGGGACCGATTACCCAGACAGCCTGCGCAAGATGAGATACTTCCACAATCTTTTTGGAATCTGGCAGCTCAACGGGAAATGGGGTGTGCAGGGCGCCTTTGACATTGGCATGGAACAGCAGCAGAAAGGGAGCGACAGATATCATGTTTGGCATACTATGCTCGTGGGTGTACAATATAAGTGGACGGGTACATTCAGGACCGCCGTGAGAGCAGAGTACTATCGCGATAAGGGCGGAGTGATGGTCAGCAGTGAAACCGGCGCTCCGTTTTCTGTTGCAGGCGTGAGCGCAAATGCAGACTATCAACTCATGCGGAGGCTGTTGTGGCGGATAGAACTGAGGGGCCTGTTCGGGCGGGATGATGTGTTCCTCAAGAACGGTTCCGGGGTTCAATCTAATTCAGCGATAACTACCTCGCTTTCGTTTTATTTCTAAATTATTCCCTATCTTATTTCCATGAAATCTTTCAACTTGCTTTTGCTGTTGGCATTGATGGTTACCCATGCGCGTGCACAGGATGCCCATGCCGACCTGGCCAGGAAATTCGTCAATTCATTGAACCAGGAGCAGAAGGCAAAAGCCTTCTATGCCTTTACCAGTGATGAACGGTATACCTGGAACTTCGTTCCGAAACAGGATCGTAAAGGGATCTGGCTGAAAGATCTTACGGAAGAACAGAAGAAGATGGGGTTCGAGCTTTTGCGTCACTGGATCAGCAAGAAAGCATTTGACCAGACAGAAGGCATTATGGGACTGGAGAATGTGCTCCGGGAGATCGAGAAAAGGGATAGCGACTGGCCAAGGAGCCCCGGCAACTACTGCTTTATTTTTTTCGGCGAGCCGCATGATACACAGCCCTGGGGCTGGCGCTTTGAGGGCCACCACATATCATACAATTTCTCCAGCTACCGCAACAGGATACAATCGGGCCTGCCCTCCTTCATGGGCACCAACCCCGGCAAGTTTGAGCGCGACGGCAAGACCATTGAAGTGCTGAAGGAGGAGTCTGTTGCGGGGTTCAGGCTGGTCAATGCGCTTGATGCGCAACAACTGAAGAAAGCGGTGATCATGGATACCGCCATCGATCATATTGCCATCTGGAATTCACGGAAGGCGCTTAGCTACGAGCCCAAGGGGATCCGTTTTGGCGAGCTGAACAAGAAGCAACAGCAGTTGTTCCGCGAGTTATTGCATGTTTACCTCAGCAGGTATGATGGGGTTTATGCAAAGGACCTGCTGAAGGAGATCGAGCAAGCCGGTATAGATAAGATGTTGTTTGCCTGGGGCGGGCATACCAGACAAGAACCCGGCCGCGTTTACTTTTACAGGATAGAAGGCCCAACCATGCTCATTGAGCTCGAGAATACCCAGAATAATGCCAACCATGTGCACACCATCATGCGCGATAAATTGCGTGATTTTGGCGGGGACGAGTTGCTGGAACATTATAAATCAGCCCACGGCGGCAAATAGGGATGGGATCTGGGTTTGAACTTTTTCAGTTGCTGCACCACCGGCAGGTTGCCGAAGAAATGGGCAAGATCCTGGAGCGCGAAGGCATTCCCTATGAGATCATCCAGACCCGGAAGTATTTCGATCCCAGTTTCGCGTTCAATAAAGTGGATCCGGATATCAATCTAAGATTAAGGCCCGACGATTTTTCACGCGCGCGCGAAGTGCTTGAAGCCTATTATAGCGAGTTGGTTGGCAACACGGATCCGGATTATTATCTCTTCAAGTTCACCGATGCGGAACTTTTTGACATTGTCAGTAAACCTGAAGAATGGGGCATTTTTGACCATGCACTAGCGCGGAAGATTCTTAACGACAGGGGCTATTGAGCAGTCTAGTCGGCCTCCGTGAATGTGATGTTATACTGGCGCAGGAACTCCTTGATAGGATCCAGGTGCACGCAGATGCCTACATGCAGGAACGGATGGTTGGCGATCTTTGTCTTCATCCCATCCATCAGGATCTCGTGATCCTTCATATCGAAACCCAGGTGCAGATGCCGGGTGGCGAACTGCATGCCATAGATCCTGCCTTCCTTGTCGAATAACGGACCGCCACTTTGACCCCTCAAACCCGGGGTACTTATCTCAATGCCGGTGACCCCTGCTCCCTGGTCGGCCACAAAACGGGTGACGATGCCATCTATTGGGAAGATGGGAGAGTTCTGGTTGCCGGCTGTTGTCCATTCAATATCGTCTGTTTCTTTATTGTGGCGGAAGTTTGAGAATTCAGGAAACGGAAAACCCAGGCGGCACAACATATTACCTTGTCGGATATGACGACTGTTCTTGAGGAACTTCGCATGGGAGGCATAATGGATGGCATTAAATCCTTTGAATACCAGGATGGCGAGATCAAGGGTGGGATGGATATGGCAGACGATCTCATTGATGGAGTCAAAACAGTTCATGAAGTTGTGCTTCATCTGAATGGATGCTTCGACGTTGTAGTGATATTTAAGCTCAAGGCCTTTCAGCGTTGCCTTGTATTTACCGTCTTTAGGAACCTTTTCCAACTCTTGTTTAAAATGCCGGTAGTGCTTATTGATGTTGTCCGCATTGAGGATCACCTGCGCCACGTGCTTGCAGGTGATGGCCACCCCTTCATCATTTACAAAAAAGAAGGTTGCGCTGGCCGGGGAGATGAGTCCACCATAGCTTCGTATGATGGAATGCATCGGCCTCGTAAACTTTGACACTTCTTCAATGGCGTTTTCAAACATCCCTGATCTGTTTATTCTCCCGAAATATCGAAGAATGCGTATCCTTTCTGCTGGAAGTCAGATACTGCAGTGCGGGCGGAATAGGCTTTCAATGTGCCTTCCGGGAATACGGAGATATCATAACCCCTGAAGCCCAGGGTTTGGCCACAAACCACAAACCGGACCTTTTTATCTTTTAATTGCTGGATAAGGGCAAGGTTGGGATTGTTTACCTTGAATCGTTTATTGTACAATTCATCATTCAGGAAGCTCGCTGCTGCAGGTCCATGAAATATCACCACGGCATCGATCTTATCCTTTGGGACGCCTGCGGCCACATGGAGGTTCAGGATGCGTACGATCTCTTCTATGCCTTCATTGATCGTTCCTTTTTCTGCCTCCTTGTTATCCTGGTGCAGATCGAAAACGAGCTTTGAAACGCCTTTGTGATCAAAGGGTAAAGTGGGGTTCTCAACCGGCATCACTCCGGTATTGGTGCTGCCCTTGATCAATGGATAGATCAGCTTTGCTTCATTGGCCTTAAGTGCTGCCGAACGGGGTGATTGGCCAAATGCGTTACCTGTTAGAACAGAGATAAAAGCAAGCATTAACGTCAGGGTGGTTGTTCTGGGAGACATAAAAAAGATTTTGGGGTAATTTAATTTTTTTTGCTGAGTTGGTTTGAATTAAAAGGCCTGCCCGGTCGTCCTTCTTCATGTCCTAAGGGCCGGAATGTAAAGAAAGATTAAATTAGGGCATGAGATACCTGTTCTTTTTCTTACTGTTTCCTGCCCTGCTTTATGGGCAGAAGCGAAAAGCCGCCACTTCTGAACCCCTTGCAAAAAACAAATCTGCTGCGGCAGCGGATATCCAGGATCAGTATGATCATTATAAGGGGATCGCGTTAAAGATCTGGGATTTTGCGGAAGTAGGATATAAGGAAGTGAAGTCCACGGGACTATTGCAGGAAGAGCTTAGGGCCAATGGATTTACCGTGGAAGCCGGGGTGGCGGGAATACCAACTGCATTTGTGGCGAGTTATGGCAGCGGTGAACCAGTGATCGGGATCCTGGCTGAGTACGATGCGCTCCCCGGTATTATACAGGATGCCGTTCCGGAAAGAAAAGCCATGGCAGGCAAAACCGCTGGGCATGCCTGTGGGCACCATTTGTTCGGAACTGCATCAGTAGCTGCAGCAGTGGCTGTGCGGAAGCAAATGGAAGCCAACGGATGGAAGGGCACCGTGAAGGTGTTAGGATGTCCTGCTGAAGAAGGTGGCAGCGGAAAGGTGTACCTCACGAGGGCTGGGCTTTTCAAGGACGTCGACGTGGCACTGCACTGGCATCCTGCGGCGTATAATTCTGTGGAGTTCAATGTCAACATTGCCAATAAGTCCGCCAAGTTCAGATTCTATGGGGTTTCATCGCACGCGTCGATGTCGCCCGAGAAAGGAAGGTCGGCACTGGACGGTGTGGAGGCGATGAACATGATGGTGAACATGATGCGCGAGCATATCCCTTCAGACGCCCGGATCCATTACGTGGTGACCAATGGCGGGAAGGCTCCTAATGTTGTACCTGATTTTGCAGAGGTGTACTATTATGTAAGGCATCCCAACAAGGATGAAGTGCTGAGTTTGTTTGATCGTGTGACCAGGGCGGCCGAAGGTGCAGCCACAGGCACGGGTACCACCATGAAATATGAGATCATCGGCGGAACGCACGATCTGCTGCTTTTGGATACGTTGAATGTGGCCATGCAACGCGAAATAGAGAAAGTGGGCGGGGTTATGTTGTCTCCGCAGGACCTTGAGTTCGGCAGGAAGATCCAGGCCAGTTTTGAAACAGCTCCGGATATTATGTCATCTTCCAAAGTGTTGCCGTTGATGAAGGGCTTTGAACCCCCGGGTTCTACCGATGTGGGCGATGTCAGCTATAATGTGCCAACCGTAGGTTTGAGGGCGGCAACATGGATCCCTGGTACGCCTACACACAGTTGGCAGGCCGTGGCTTGCGGGGGAACTGATATCGGGATCAAGGGAATGATGGTGGCAGCAAAGGGCCTGAGCAATATGGCTATAGAACTGTTGCATAATCCCAACCTCATCGCTGCTGCAAAGAAGGAGCTGGTAAAGAAGAAAGGGAATTATCAGTATAAGGCCTTGCTGGGCGACCGGCCCCCGGCGTTGAATTACCGGGATTAGGACGCTTCCGGCTTCATCATCGGGAACAGGAGAACATCCTGTATGCTGGGTGAATTGGTGAGCATCATGCAGATCCTGTCTATGCCAAAGCCAATGCCTGCCGTAGGGGGCATGCCGTATTCCAATGCACGTAGAAAATCATAATCGATGAACATGGCCTCGTCATCGCCCCTCTCCATCAGTTTAACCTGCTCTTCGAAGCGTTCGCGCTGGTCAATGGGATCGTTTAGTTCCGAATAGGCATTGGCAATTTCCTTGCCATTGACCATCAGTTCAAAACGTTCTACAAGTCCGGCTTTACTCCTGTGCTTTTTTGTAAGCGGACTCATTTCCACGGGATAGTCGATGATGAAAGTAGGCTGGATGTAATGGTGCTCGCATTTTTCAGAGAACAGTTCATCGATCAGTTTGCCCTTGCCCATGGTGTTGTCTACCTGGATATGAAGTTGACGACAGACACTGCGAAGTCCTTCTTCGTCCATCTCGCTGATATCGAATCCGGTGTGTTCTTTGATCGCATCATACATGGTGATGCGCTTGTATGGGGCTTTGAAATCGATCTGTTTGCCATCGACATTGCTGATGGTGGTTCCGTTCACGGCGATCGCCGCACGTTCCAGCATTTGCTCGGTGGTTTCCATCATCCACAGATAGTCTTTGTATGCAACATAGAATTCCAGTACGGTGAATTCAGGGTTATGGGTTCTGTCCATCCCTTCATTCCTGAAGTTGCGGGAGAATTCGTACACCCAGTCGAATCCGCCTACGATGAGCCTTTTCAGGTAAAGCTCATTGGCAATGCGGAGGTACATGGGGATGTCAAGCGCATTGTGGTGGGTGGTGAAAGGACGGGCTGCAGCGCCACCGGGAATGCTCTGCAATACCGGCGTGTCTACTTCAACAGCTCCATGTCCGTTGAGGAAATCGCGCATGGCATTGATCATGCGGGTACGTTTCATGAATGTATCCCTGACATCCGGATTGATCACCAGGTCTGCATAGCGCTGGCGATACCTGAATTCAGGGTCCGTAACAGCGTCAAAAGTTTCGCCTTCCTTCTCTTTAACTACAGGCAAGGGTTTCAGTGATTTGGTCAGCATCACCAGTTCCTGGGCATGAACAGACGTTTCACCTGTTTTGGTGGTGAACACATATCCCTTGATGCCTACGATGTCGCCAATATCTGTCAGGGATTTCCATACTTTATCGTACAGGCTTTTGTCTTCCCCGGGGGCAATGTCATCGCGGCGGACATAGATCTGGATCTTGCCGGTGCTGTCCTGCAGTACCGCGAAACTGGCCTTTCCCATATCGCGAACGGACATGATCCGCCCTGCAATGCATACGTTGGCGAAATCCGCTTTATTTTCTTCGCCTTTATAGTGCTCTTTTATATATGCCGCTGTGGTATTAACGGGGTAGAGAGGAGCCGGATAGGCATTGATACCCATGGCTGCAAGTTCCTGAAGTTTTTCCCTTCTGATGATTTCCTGTTCTGACAAATGTTGGATCTGCATGTCTTCCAATAAAATTGAGGGGCAAAAATAGTGAAATCCATGCAGGGCAAAGAGATTGGGTAAAGATTGGGAATGCGACAAAAAAACATATTAAACAATATATGCTGATATGCGAAACAGAATTCAGACCTGGGGCGAATACCGTCTGATCATTGCCCTATCCAAGGCGTCTGTTAGACGACTGCGAGCAGGATCTGCCAGGCTTCGCTCACCTTCCCATCGTCCAGCAGTTCACCGGCATACCGATGTAATTCGGCTTCCATATCCTCGGGGTTGGAGGAAAAATACTGTACGATATTTTTTAGGTGGGGGTCATAATATCCCGGTCGGGCCTCCGGAATGGCTTCCAGGTTGGCCAGTTTACCCAGGTGGTTGCCAGTGAGAACGCGGCTGTTACGAATGGTATCCGGCAGGTTATCGATGCCGATGCCCAGCTTCGTATTGGGTTTTTCAACCTTGAAAAGATTGCTCTCGTCAACTTTGCAATACCAATCCCCTCCCAGCCTGGCCACATGGTGCAGTTTACGCTGGTCGATCATGGTTTTTTCTTCATTTAGGATACCGTCGTTCACATGGATCAGCAATACTTCGCAGATGACCAGGTTGCCGGAGCCGCCTGATTCGCCAAGGGGTTTCACTTCGAGTACGCGGCACTCCATCTGCACCTTGCTTTCCTTTACCCTGGGTGGTGCCACCAGGTTCGAAGGGTCCATGGTAAAGCCAGCTTTGATAAACTCGTTCACGCCTTCCGGGTACTCGCAACTGGATAAAGACATCTGCTCTACCATACTGTAGTCAACAACATTGATCACTACCTCGGGCACCCTTAATACATTGTCGAGGGTATGTTTGGTGGTATTGTCCCTGACCCTTCGGGAAGGAGAGAAAACCACTACGGGTGGTGTGGTGGAAAACAGGTTAAAAAAACTGAATGGGCTCAGGTTCACCTGGCCATCTGGATTCACGGTGGACGCAAAGCAAATGGGCCTGGGGGCTATGGCATGTTGAAGCCAGTTTTGCCTTAACTGCGGACTCAGTTCTTTCAGGTTGATCTCCATGTGTAAAATTAAGTGCGGACTTATTTCTTTTTTGCCAGGAGGGAGAAGTCATCTTCCTCCTTCACGATCGTATTTCTGAGAATCCCGAGGTTTTCTATTTCCAACTCAATATGATCTCCTTCTTTCAACCATTGTTCTGCATATTCCGGATTGTTCAGTTTGCCCGTTCCATTCAACTCCAGGAAGCATCCCGTACCCACCGTACCGCTGCCGATCACATCCCCGGGGTAAAGGGTCACTCCATAAGACGCCCGCTCAATGATCTCGGCAAAGGTCCAATCCATATCCCCGATGTTGCCTTTACTGACTTCTACACCGTTCACCCGGCATGCCATGCTCAGGTTCCATGACTTGCCCACATGGCCGGGTTTAGGCGGGATCTCAATAGTTTCCAGTTCATCAAGGGTGACCAGCCATGGCCCAAGCGATGTAGCAAAGTCCTTGCCCTTCGCGGGCCCCAGATTAAGCAGCATTTCCTCCATCTGCAGTCTCCTGGCAGAAAAATCGTTCATGATCATCAGGCCACCAATGTATTCGTCGGCCTGTTCCGCCCGGATATTCCGGCCCTGCTTGCAGATTACAATAGCCGCTTCCAGTTCAAAGTCCAGTTTTTCAAAATGATCGGGCATGCAATAAACATCGCCTGGCCCCTGGGTACTCAGGTGATTAGTGAAATAAAAGATGGGATACTGGTCAAATTCCGGGATCATGGCAGCACCCCTGTTTCTCCTGGCCGATTCCACGTGCTGCCTGAAGGCATACCCATCACGGCAACTGGTGGGCGAGGGTACGGGTGAGAGCAGTTGTGCTTCCTCGAAAGGAATCCCCCTGGCCTGGCTGATCCGTCCATTGCGGATAGCATCCTCTGCAGCTTTTGCAACGGGAAAGGTGTCTTCCCAATAGTTGAGAAACATGGACATGCTGCCCGGCATATCGGGGTGCAGGGTTTCCATATCATAGAGATAGCCATCGTATAACAAGGCTAATTGGTCGTGCCCGTTATTCAGATAAGAAACAAGTTTCATAGTGTGAAGATAATTGGTATGAAAAATCTATCCTTTAAAATTGTGAAAAACTGAAGTAGGGTTAAATTTGTTTCATTTTTTAAAAATTTGATGGATGGTTATCTGATTAAGCCCCGGTTGTTGAACTTTTGAAAATCGAATTTTGTTATCGTTTTAACACCTGAAAAGCGGTAAGGCATAAAGTCATCCGTTTTCTGGGGTGGTGTAAAGCTGGGAAGAATGGAAAAAATTGAATTGAGCAAGCCCCGCTTCGGCAGGGGAACAAACACATTGGTATTCCAACAACTACGTGCCGAGGTCAAGGAGATCGTAGAGGAACTTGAACCAAAACGCAGATGGGAGATCAAAGCCAAGGCTTTGTTGATTCCTGTTGTTTACCTGGTACTCTGGCTGTCTGCCCTGATCTGGGGGAAAGATAATCCTGCTGTTTATTTTGCTGCTTATCTACTGATGGGCCTGATGATCGTGGTCATTTTTCTTAATGTTGTCCATGACGCTGTCCATGGTACGATCTTTAAAAGCCGCCGGCTTAATAATATTTTCGTATACCTGTTTGATCTGGTAGGGGCCAACAGCTTTATTTGGAGAATGCGACATATCCGGTTTCATCACAACTATCCCAATGTGAATGGTTGGGATACGGATATCGATCAATCTACCATGTTCAGGATCTTTCCAAGTGCCGCGCATAAGTGGTTTCATAAACACCAGCATCTGTATATGCCTGTCGTTTACCCGCTGTTCCTGTTTAACTGGCTTATTGTGCGGGACTTCCGTGATTTCTTCAGCAAAAACAAAACAACGGTTCGTAAGCTGGTTGAGATCCCGGCCTCGGAATACGTCAAACTCTTTTTGTTCAAGGGATTCTTTTTCTTTTATACCATCTTCCTGCCTAAAATATGGCTGAACATTAGCTGGGGTCAGGCCATTGGAGGGTTTGTGATCATGGTATTTGCGGCCAGCCTGTTTTCATTGATTGTTTTATTGCCGCCTCATGCCAATACCGAATCTGAGTTTCCGGTGACGGACGGGGAAAGCGAGCTCCCGGAGAATTGGTTCATGCATATGCTGCTGACCACCAACGATGTGGAAGAAACCAGCTGGTTCGTGCGGGTCGTGCTCGGTAATTTTAACTACCACGTGGTGCATCACCTGTTCCCTAATGTCAATAATGCATATTATCCAGAGATCACCCACCTGTTGCAGCGGTACGCAGAACAGTACGATCTGCCATACAGGAAGCTTCCCCTGCTGGTTGCCTTAAAAAAACATTTCATGCTGTTGAGGGAAAACGGGCTGCCAGACTTTAACATCTGGGAAGAATCCATGTAGTCACCATCGTTCCTCTTCATCAGGGTCGTTTTCGTGCGGTTTAAACAATGCCCGGGTCTTGACCTTCTGCTTTTGCCTTTCAACTACGAGATGGGCAATGATGAGGCCTGCATCCGTTCCTGGATGGGAGGCCAGCATTCCCCGGATCTTTTTTTCATCCACATCGATCCGGTACAGAATGGTGATGAGATGGCTGAGATCGTTCCTGATGAGTTCATTGATCCGAGTTCCAAGCAGGGCTACCAGATCGTCTTCCGTGATCTTGGGCTGGATGGTAAGGCCCCATTCCTGGCTAAGCTGGCCGATAATATTCTGGTGATCAGGAAACATTCTCTATAAATTTACCTTTTTGACGGATATGAAAAAACTTCAGGATCCCTTGTGGCAGCCGGGCACCAGCCTGTTGGAGGAATCCAGGCTCACCGATTACATGCGTTGGCTTGGCACTGTGTACAACCTCAGGCTTGACAACTATGATCAACTATGGGAATGGAGCGTTCGTGATATAGCGGCATTCTGGAAAAGCCTTTGGGAGTACGCGGGCATCATTTCCCATACCCCCTATCGATCAGTGCTGGAAAAACAAAGCTCCATGATTGGTACCAAATGGTTTACGGGCTCTACCGTCAATTACGCCGAACACATCTTCAGGCATGCCAGCAAAGATTATCCGGCCATCATTTCCCGAAATGAATCTGGCAGATCAGGGGTGTTGAGCTGGACCGAACTTGAACAAGCTGTATCATCCATGGCCCAGTGGCTGGGCACCGTTGGTATTAGAAAAGGCGATCGGGTGGCATCGGTGATGCCAAATATTCCTGAGTCAGTCATCGCCTTTCTGGCTGCGCAGTCCATTGGCGCAGTATGGAGCAGTTGCTCCCCGGATTTCGGAAACCCTTCAGTAGTGGAACGGTTCCTGCAGATAGAACCCCGGATACTTTTTGTGACCGATGGCTATTCATACAATGGTAAAGGATACATGAAGATGGACGCGTGGCATTCACTGCGGGATGCACTGCCCTCAGTAGAGCAGGTTGTTTTCCTGCCCTATGTGAACCCCGTGTCAAATATGTCGCATACCACCAGCTGGAATGAGATCATGGAGATCCCACCAAAGGCACTTGTTTTTGAACCCCTGCCCTTTGATCATCCAATATGGATACTCTATTCATCGGGAACTACAGGAAAGCCAAAGGCCATTACCCATTCGGTGGGTGGCAACCTGCTGGAACATCTCAAGGTGCTCTTGCTTCACTGGGACGTCAGACCGGGCGAGAAGTTTTTCTGGTATTCCACTACCGGTTGGATGATGTGGAATTTTTCTCTTGCTTCCATGCTGGCCGGTGCTACGCTGATGCTGTATGATGGTTCCGCCGGTTATCCGGGGATGCATGCTTTGTGGGATTTTGCTGCAGAGGAAAGCATCCGGCATTTTGGTGGCGGCGCGGCATTTTTTATAGCCTGTATGAAATCCGGCATGGAGTTTCCCAATGATCAATTCCCAATGCTGCGGACCATCGGCTCAACCGGATCTCCTCTTCCCGCCGAGGCATTTGAATGGATATACAAACATGTAAAGAAAGACGTGTGGCTCATCTCATTTTCCGGTGGAACTGATATATGCAGCGGCTTTGTGGGTGGCTGCCCGCAAAAACCAGTATATGCCGGCGAGATCCAGTGCAGGTTACTTGGTTGCTATCTCGAAGCTTTTGACGAGCACGCGCAACCCGTTCGGGATACTCTTGGAGAAATGGTGATCTTGGAGCCCATGCCCAGTATGCCTGTTTATTTCTGGAATGATCCCGGCCATTCGAAATATCAAAGCAGCTATTTTGAACATTATTCCAATATATGGAGGCATGGTGATTGGATCGAGATCACCAGCAGGGGGTCCGTGATCATATACGGAAGGTCAGACGCCACCCTGAATCGCGACGGCGTGCGAATCGGTACTGCAGAGGTGTACAGTTGCGTGGAACATATTGAAGAGGTGCAGGATAGCCTGGTGGTCTGCGTGGAACGATCAGGCGGCCAGTATTATATGCCCTTGTATGTGGTGATGCGTCCCGGTTTCGCCCTTACAGAAGAGGTAAAAACGAAGATCAAAAAGCAACTCCGTGAGCAGTACAGCCCAAGGCATGTTCCGGATGAGATCATCGCCGTGCCGGAAATACCTTACACCATCAGCGGGAAGAAAATGGAAACACCGGTGAAGAAGATCCTTATGGGTACGCCACCGGAAAAAGCGGCGAGCAGGGATACGATGAGAAATCCGGCAGCACTCGATTTTTTTAAACCCTGATTGTAGAACTGCTAATATTTCTCCATCGCTCCCAGGGAGAAAAGGGCGAAATCATACTTCACAGGATCTTCAGGATCCATCTGTTTCAAATTGCGCGTCAGCTCAACAGCAGTTTGCCAGTCGGCCTGCGGCCTTGATATCAATCCAAACCGCTTTGCTACCCGGGATACGTGCAAGTCAAGCGGACAGATCAACTGGTCCGCCCTGATATGTTTCCAGATGCCAAAGTCCACTTCGTCTTTTCTTACCATCCATCGTAAATACATATTGATGCGTTTGCAGGCTGAATGTTTCAGGGGCGAGGAAATATGTTTCTCGGTTCTCCTGAGATGTTCGAGGGAAAAGAAATACTGACGGAACGCGATCAGGCCCTTTTCCACGGTAGCGTCCCCGGGATCCATACCCATCGTGAAAGCCTTTTCCAGAGATGAATGGCGGCTGTAATGATGGTTAAAGAAATCGATGAAATAGTAAAGGTCGTCTGCATTGAAGGTCCTGTGTTTGAAATCTTTGAGCCTTTTCATTGTTGCCGGTGATGGATCGAGACAGAACTCATGGGGACTCATATCCATCCATTCCATCAGTTCTCGTGATTTATTGATGATGGTGGTGCGGTTGCCCCACGCGAAAATGGCTGCAAAGAAACCAGCGATCTCGACATCCTGTTTTTTCCTGAACATGTGCGGAACGCTCACGGGATCACCGGCTATGAAAGATTTATTTCGGTAGTCCGCTACTTTTCTGTTGAGAAAATCCTGCAATTTTTCATTGCCGTTCATCCGCAAATATCCGTTTAATCATCAGCAGAATACTTTGCGAACCGGGGTTTTTTTGATGAACTTTAGAGGAGTTGACCATTAATTATGGGCTGACGGCAGGCCAACCAGGAGTACCGTTAGTGTTGGCGGTTTTACCAGTGTAAGTACCTACTCGTACAAGTAATTTGGGCTGTAGAATTGGAGAGGTATTTCTTACATTTAGGAATACTAAATACTTTCCGATTGATACAAGGTTTTGAACTCACCAATAAGATTGCCATTGTCACCGGGGCAAGTAAGGGCATCGGCAGGGCCATTGCCATGCTGTTGGGCCAGCAGGGAGCTACTGTAGTGGTGTCCAGCAGAAAGCAGGATGCCGTGGATGAAACAGCCGATGCGTTCAGGCACCTTGGCATCAACGCCACCGGTATCGCTGCCCACATGGGTGATCCCCTCCAGGTGAAAGCGCTGATGGATCAAACCCTCGACCGGTTCGGCGGGGTTGACATCATCGTGAATAATGCCGCTATTAACCCCAGTTTCGGACCTATCCTCGACACCGATATGAAGATATTCGACAAGATCATGGAGGTGAACGTAAAGGGTCCGCTTGAACTTTGTAAGCTGGCCCATCCCATTATGAAGCAAAGAGGTGGGGGCTCTATCATCAACATCAGCAGTATAGAAGGGTTGACTCCGGGATTTGGCCTCGGGCTTTACAGCATCAGCAAATCGACCCTGATCGCTATGACTAAAGTGATCGCACGCGAATGGGGTGCGGATCAGATCCGCGCCAATGTGATCTGCCCCGGCCTGGTAAAAACAAAATTCAGCGAAGCACTGACCTCGAACGATAAGATCATGAAAATGGTCATGGCCCGCCAGGCCCTGCCTATGGTGGCAGAACCTGAGGACATTGCAGGCCTGGCATTGTACCTCGCCTCCGATGCAGCCAGGTTCAGCACCGGGGCAGTTTATACTCTTGATGGAGGGATGACAATCTAAGAACATGGTGGACATATTTGCTACGGACAAACTGAAAAAACTGATCCCCAAGTACAAGGCTTTTGTGGAGCAGGAACTATATCCCCTTGAGATCGCCATGGTGAATATTCCATTCCGCGAAGTGGAGCCTTTTCTCCGGCAGAAAAGGGAACTGGCCAAACAACAAAAATTGTGGGCGCCCTATCTTTCAAAGAAAGAAGGTGGCGCGGGCTTGAGCCTGACCGAATTTGGACAGATATCTGAGATCCTGGGAACCACTCCCTTCGGGCATTATACCTTCAACTGCCAGGCGCCAGACATTGGTAATATCGAATTGTTGCACCAGCATGGTTCGCCTGCCCTCAGGAAAAAATTCCTTGAACCCCTGGTGCATGGGGAGATCCGCAGTTGTTTTTCCATGACGGAACCCGGGTTGGCGGGATCCAATCCCATTCATATGGAAACTACCGCTGAGAGAGATGGACAACACTATGTGATCAATGGAACGAAATGGTTTACCACCGCTGCCGACGGAGCCGCATTTGCCATTGTGATGGCCAATACCCATCCATCTGCTTCTCCTTACGAAAGGGCAAGTATGATCATCGTACCCACGGACAGCCCAGGCTTCAATATCATCCGTAACATTCCCATCATGGGTGAAGCGGGAGAAGGGTATATGAGCCATGCAGAAATCGAATACAACAATTGCAGGGTGCCCGCGTCAAACCTCATTGGCAAGGAAGGCACTGGCTTTCTCCTCGCGCAGCAACGCCTGGGGCCAGGGCGAATCCACCATTGCATGCGTTGGATCGGCATCTGCGAAAGGGCCTTTGCACTCATGTGCCAGCGTGCAAAAACCAGGAACATGGGTGATGGGCAGATGCTGGGCGATAAACAGACGATCCAGAACTGGATCGCTGAAAGCAGAGCTGAGATCAACGCGGCACGTTACCTGGTGCTCCATACGGCGTATAAAATTGATCTGGAAGGGGCGAAGGCGGCGCGGCAGGACATTTCCACGATTAAGTTTTTTGTGGCCGATGTGCTGATGAAAGTGCTGGACCGTTCCATTCAAACACACGGCGCACTCGGGATAACCGATGATACCCTGCTCTCTTTCTGGTACCGGCATGAACGCGGGGCAAGGATTTACGATGGGCCGGATGAAGTTCATAAATCATCCCTGGCAAAGTCAATCCTGAAAAACAGTTAGCATGCAACAGGAGCATATCGATAAGCCGGTTGCTGTAAGGGCCAATGAACTGCTTAACGTGCAGCAGTTGCGCCATTGGCTGGCCGCGTTTATTCCCGATCTGTACGACGATCTTCAGATCGAACAGTTCCCTGGCGGTTATTCGAACCTGACTTACCTGCTGACTTCGGGTTCAGATGAATATGTGTTGCGAAAACCGCCTTTTGGTGCCAATATTAAATCGGCGCACGACATGGGCCGGGAGTTCAACGTGCTCAAGGCGTTGAAGCCCGTTTATCCTTCCGTTCCCACACCTATTGTTTACTGCGATGATGTTGATGTGATCGGAAGCCCATTTTATATCATGGAACGGGTGAAAGGGGTGATCCTCAGAAACCGCATCCCGAGAGGAATGTCCGTTGATGCTGGTGACTGGCGAGCCATCTCTGAAGCGGCAGTAGACAATCTTGCAGCACTGCACTCCATTGATATCCGGTCTTCCGCGCTGATCAGTATGGGCAAGCCCGAGGGCTATATTCAAAGACAGGTGGATGGGTGGACAAAAAGATATATTGATGCTGCAACCGAAGAGGTGGTTGAGATGAATGCAACGGCGGAATGGATGAAGTCTAATCTGCCCGTTGACGGCGATCCTGCATTCATCCACAACGATTATAAATACGATAACCTGGTGCTTGATCCCAATGATCTGTCGCACATCCTTGCCGTGCTCGACTGGGAAATGGCCACCGTTGGAAGCCCGTTGATGGACCTGGGAACCACATTGGCCTATTGGGCCGAAGCGGGCGATAGCGAAGCGCTTAAGCCCTTTAACCTGACCTGGCTTCCGGGAAACCTGACCCGCGAACAGGTGCTGGAACGGTATAGCATGAAAACAGGCAGGGATACCCGTGATTTTTTGTTTTACTATGTATTTGGGTCCTTTAAGATAGCAGTGATCGTTCAGCAGATCTATGCCCGGTATAGAAAAGGTCTGACCTCCGATCCGCGTTTCGCAACTTTGGGTTATGTTGTGAATGCCTGCGCGCAAAACGCCGCCAGGGCCATCCAGTATAACAGGATCAGTAATTTCTATTAAACGATTACCATGCAGATGACATTAAAAGAGATCAGGAATGTTTTGATACTGGGTGCCGGAACCATGGGACTGCGTATCGGGCTCCAGGCCGCGATCAGCGGTTACAACGCCGTGATCTATGATATCAGCGATAGAAGTTTTTCCTATGCCCGGAAGACCCAACAGCAGATCCTGGATTTTCTGGTGAAGAACAATAAACTGAGTGCTGAACAGTGCCCCGATGTTTTGAGTAGGATCCGATTTACTACTGACGCTGAAGAGGCAGCCCATGATGCTGATCTGGTCAGTGAATCAGTATTTGAAGACCTGGCCGTAAAGAAAGAAGTGTGGTTGAAGTTTGGAAAGATCTGCCCTGCTAAAACCATCTTCACCACCAATACCTCATACCTTCTGCCTTCCTGGTTCGCTGCCGAAACCGGCCGCCCTGAACGGTTCTGCGCATTTCATTTCCACGACGTCTTTGATGCCATCGTGGTTGATGTGATGCCACATGCCGGTACTGAACCCTGGATAGTGGACCTGCTGATGGAATTGGGCACGAAACTCAACCAGGTTCCGGTGCTCGTACAGAAAGAGAATCCCGGGTATATGTTTAATGCCATGCTTGTTGCCCTGATAGGCGCAGCAGGCGACCTGGTGACCAGTGGCGTAGCCAGCGTTGAAGATGTTGACAAGAGCTGGATCAACAATTTCCATATGCGGCTGGGGCCTTTTGGCATTCTCGATAACATCGGTCTCGATACAGCCTGGCACGTGACTAAGAATATGCCCGATGCCAAAAGCAAAAGATTCGCGGAATTCTTGAAGGGTTATGTGGACGCGGGAAAACTGGGCGTTAAAACTAAACAGGGATTTTATACGTATTAACATGCAATACCTCAGCTTCCCCAATCTTAATTTTCTGTTGTACGATGTGCATCGCATTCACGACTTGCTGAAGCATCCGCAGTATGCCCATGTGGGCGGTCGCGAGGAAATGGAGTTCCTGATCCAGAATGCAAAGGATATCGCCGATAAGGAACTCTTCCCCTTTTTCAAGGAAATGGATGAGCAGCCTGTGGAGTTCAGGGAAGGTAAAGTGCGGAGTCATCCCCAACTGAAGAATATTTTCAAGGCCGTGGGTGAAGCGGGATGGTTTACGGCCATGGTGAAGCTGGAAGCCGGAGGAATGCAACTGCCCTACAGTATTTTTTCTGTGGCGCATATGATCTTCGAAGCCGCCAACAGCAGTGCCCAGGGTTATCTCGGATTGTCGACCGGGTCCCTCGAATTGATAGAACTGTTTGCTGCCGAAGAATACAAAGAGATCTTCATGCCGCCCATGATGGAAGGAAGATGGCAGGGTACTATGGCACTTACGGAACCCCATGCCGGAAGTTCATTGTCAGACATCACCACTTCGGCAAAACCTGCAGGCGGTTACTATGAGATCACCGGCCAGAAGATTTTTATTTCGGGTGGCGAACATGAAGCCTGTGAGAATTTCGTGCACCTCACCCTGGCGCGGATCCAGGGAGCACCGGCCGGAACAAAAGGCATTTCATTGTTTATCGTACCCAAATACATGCCCGGCGATGCCGGAACGTTGGAAGATAATCACGTGACCTGCGCAGCAGATTTTCAAAAAATGGGCCAGCGTGGCTATGCGACTACGCACCTCATCTTCGGCGAATCAGGTACCACGCGCGGCTACCTGGTTGGGGAAGCCAACAAAGGGTTGCAGTACATGTTCCAGATGATGAATTCTGCGCGCATTGCGGTAGGACAAACCGCAGCTGCTGTATCCTCTGCTGCGTACTATTATGCACTGAATTATGCCAACGAGCGTCCCCAGGGCCGGCATATCACCAATAAGGATCCACTGAAGGAGCAAACGCTGATCATCAACCATGCGGACGTTCGCCGGATGTTGCTCCTCCAGAAAGCATTTGTGGAAGGCGCCATCAGTTTAGTGGTGGAGTGCTTGAAGTGGTACGATTTGGAGAAGATCAGTACAGGGGAAGAAAAAGAGAACGCCTATCTCATGCTGGAACTGCTTACCCCCATTGTAAAAACCTATCCTTCGGAATATGGCATCGTGTCCACCAGCAATGCCGTTCAGGTGTTGGGAGGTTATGGCTTCACGATGGACTTCCACGCGCAGCAGTATTACCGGGATATCAGGATCATGTCCATCTATGAAGGCACCACCGGTATCCAGTCGATGGACCTGCTGGGAAGGAAGGTGCCGATGCAACAGGGGAAGGCGGTGAAGTTGCTCTTGCGTGAAATGAACGGGGTCGTTGAAGCAGCACTGGCCATTGACGTATTGCGGCCCTATGCCCTCAAACTGCAGGAGGCTGTGCAGCGCTGGCAGGAGGTGCTGCAACACCTGCAGCAGTTTGCGCAGCAAGGGGATGTGGAACGATATCTCGCAGATGCCAACCTGTTCATGGAGATGAGCGGTATTACGCTGGTTGCCTGGCAGTGGTTGAAGCAGGGTGTTGTTGTGGCAAACTCCACGCAGAACCATTTTACCCTTAGCAAACTGGAGACCATGAAATTCTATTTCAAGTATGAGCTTCCAAAAACAATTGCGCTGGCGGATTCATTGAAAAACAATGATGCTCCCACGATCCTTGGCGAACAGGAAGTACTCGGCTAATGATCTGCTAAAAAGGTTCTGTAGGTTATATGAATTCAACCCCCGGTACTTCGAAAACCAGCCCTTCTCCGTAGCAGCCCGCAGGTGTTTGGTATCCCGGCTTGAAGTTTCCTTCAGCCACTTTCCGGGCTATGATCAGGCTGCTGATGGCCGTTAACGTATAACCTTCAGGCGTTTTGATCTTTGCTTGAACCGCTTCTCCATTCCCGTTGATCGCTTCGCCCCAAACTACAGATTTTGATTTCGCCCTCTTTTCATCCGATGGTCCAGGAGGCATGTTCTTTATCTTTTTCAACTGGCGATTCCTCATGAAAGAAGTGCGCAGCAGCCAGTTGAACAGGGACTGGTATTTCAGAAGCTTAAAGGTTTTGGGCGATGCACCCGTATACGTCTCGATGTTAGGTATACCCGTGGTGTGATAGGCAGTGGACACATCACCCCAGGGGATGGACATGAAAAAGATCTTCTTGCCTGCCAACTCCAACCACATGCCGTGCTCGCCCAGGGGCACCGGTGTAATCTTCCCGTCTATCCGCCGGGCACTTTTTTCACCCATGCCTTCTGCCATAGTGGTGGCGGTACCACGACTGTACGCGCCGCCGAGTCCGGCAAATGCCAGTTTGAGGGAAACAGCATCGGGCATTTTATTTTTCAGGTGGAGGGCAATGCAATCAGTAGGTACCACGTCAAATCCAACACCCGGCATCACCATGATGCCTTTGGCCAATGCCTGATCATGGTATTTTTTTGCCATTTCATAGACCATGATCTCGCCAGTGATGTCGAGGTAATGTTTTCCTGTACGCAGGCAGGCTTCTATCATGGGCTTGGCCGTATACTTGAAAGGGCCGGCCGCATGGAGCACCAGGCCAACTTCTGACAATGCCTGGTCAAGCGCTACTGCATCTTTCAGGTCGATCACCCGGTAAGGAAAGCCGAGTTCCTCTGCCATCGGCTTAATGGATTCTTCCCTTCGGGCCGCCAGGATCAGGTCAACGCCGTATTCTTTAGCCACTCGGGCGATCAGCGTACCGGTATAGCCATTGGCGCCGTAGAGTAAAACGGTTTTTTGCATCACCTAATATAACGAATGTAAATGGTTGTACCCTACACCCCTTAACCGATCGCGTTTGTCAGATCCGCCACCAGGTCATCCGCATCTTCAATGCCCACGCTCAACCGGATCAGGGAATCGCTAAGGCCGTTTTTGATGCGTTCTTCGCGTGGAATGGAGGCATGGGTCATGCTGGCGGGATGATTGATCAGCGATTCAACGCCACCCAGGCTTTCGGCCAGTGAAAACACTTTGGTAGAAGAGAGCAGGGCACGGGCAGCTTCGGCAGAATCATCTTTCAGTTCGAAACTGATCATGCCACCAAAATCACGCATTTGTTTTTTCGCGATCGCATGGCCAGGATGGTTTTCAAAACCGGGCCAATATACTTTTCCAACTTTGGGATGGTCTTTGAGGAAGTTTGCAATGACGCGGCCGTTCTCGCAATGACGTTGCATGCGCACATGCAGGGTCTTGATGCCCCTCAATACCAGGAAGCAGTCCATCGGGCCGGGCACGGCCCCGCAGCTTTTCTGAATAAAGTAGAGTTTGTCCCTCAGGTCCTTATCGTTCATCATCAGGGCGCCCTGGATCACATCGCTGTGGCCACCCAGGTATTTTGTGGCGGAATGCATCACGATGTCTGCGCCCAGTGCAAGTGGCGTTTGCAGGTAAGGCGAAGCAAATGTATTGTCTACGCAGGTGAGAATATGATGTTGTTTGGCCAGTGCCGCTATCGCTTCAATGTCCACGATGTTCATCAGCGGATTGGTGGGCGTTTCCACCCAGATCAGCTTTGTGTTTTGGTTGATGTGCGCACTCACGTTGGCGATATCCTGCTGGTTGATATAATGGAACTTGATACCGAACTTCTCAAATACTTTTGAAAACAACCTGTATGTGCCACCGTACATATCATTGCCGCAGATCACTTCGTCGCCGGGAGAGAGTAACTTGATCACCGCGTCTGTTGCAGCCACGCCGGAAGAAAATGCCAGGCCGTACTGGCCTTCCTCTATCACCGCGAAGGCTTCTTCGAGGGCAGCCCTGGTGGGGTTCTGTGAGCGCGCATATTCATAGCCCTTGTTGACACCGGGTGCTTCCTGCACATACGTCGAGGTCTGGTAGATCGGCGTCATGATCGCGCCGGTGGATGGATCGGGATGTGAGCCTGCGTGAATATATCGGGTCGCTTTCTTCATATGATGTACGCGTTTGAAGGGTCAAATATAGATCATAACCAGAGTCCTGCTGCCAAACAACGGAAGTCGAAGTTTCCGGCTTCGTGCGCTGCCTGCGGCAGGATCGGTTTGTTCAGTATGTTTTGGCTGCAGATCCGCAGATCCACCAGCTTCTGCCGCTGTTCGCTGATCGCCTGCTGCAAGCATGCCTGATGCATCCAGCTCCGTTGTGGGGGCTCAAATCCGATCTTCCCTTTTTGCCAGGTGATCTCGCGGGGAAGTTGATCGTCTATGATCGTCCTTAACATCCATTTTGTATAGCCATTCCTCATGCGGAAAGAGGCGGGGAGGGAGATGACAAACTGTACGAGTTCGTGCGATAAAAAAGGCAGCCTGACTTCGCACCCGTGGGCCATTGAGTTCCGGTCAGCATACCGTAGCAGTTCTTCCAGGCCCTGGGTCATCAGGTCGGCATATTGGATATCATTCAATTTCTCAACAACCGGTTTAACGATCGATCCTTTATCAGATGCTGCAGCTGCAAATTCTTTTTGGATAAAGGGGTTTGCCCGCTGGGTCTTGAGTGCTTTGTTTTTTAACTGTTTTGCAGTGAAATAGGGCATGGAGGCAGCCAGCCTGTTCTTCCAGTTCCAGTGTTGCAGGTAGCCGTTTTCTTTATAAGCTTCGGCGTTGATGTTGGTTTTTGTCCATCCGTTGATGCCGATCATTTCCTGCAGGAACCAATGGGTGTATTTAGGGTAGCCTGCAAGCGCTTCATCGGCTCCCTGGCCATCGAGCAGAACCTTAACGCCCTGCTGTTTTGCTTTTTCATAGACTTTGAACTGGGCAAATATCGAGGCGGATGCAAACGGCTCGTCTTGCTGAAAAACCAGTTCCCCCATCTGCCTGCAAAACTCTTCTGCAGTGGGGGTTATGGTGTGTGATGAGAGGTTGAACGTTTTGGCTACCGTCTCGATTTTTGCCGACTCATCTTTTTCAAAACCCGGAAATACGGCTGAAAAACACTGGTGGCTGTATGCTTCGCCGGAAGTCCTGGATGCCAGTGCTACGATGGAAGAACTATCGAGACCCCCGCTCAAACTGGTGCCAATAGGTACATCGCTCCTCATCCGCCTTTTCACCGAGGTGAATAACAGCTCGCTGAATTGTTCAAGTGCACGTTTCTCTTCCATCTGGGCCACCGTTTCTTTGTCGAGGTCCCAGTACCTGCTCACCACGGGTTGCTGATCCCGGGGTTCAAAAACAAGATGGTGGGCTGGGGGTAGTTGGAAGATGTCCTGGTAAAAGCTCTGGTCGGGGATATCCGGCCGCCGGGTGCTTCCCAGTGTCAGGAAATTGTAAACCATGGTAGGGTCTGCATTCTTTGGGATGCCTGCAGCGAACAATGCTTTTATTTCCGATGCAAAGTAGAGGCTGTTCTGGTCTTTGTTGTAGTGATAGAAAAAAGGTTTCTCGCCGAAGCGGTCGCGCGCGCAGAATAGTTTCTTTTCTTTTTCATCCCAGATGGCGAAGGCGAACATGCCGTCGAAATGCCCGAGGCAGTCTTCCTTGTATGCATCATATGCTGCAACGATTACCTCGGTATCACCGGTTGAACGGAACGTATATCCTTTTGATGCCAGGGCATACCTGATTTCCTGGTAGTTGTAGATCTCGCCATTAAAGACCAGCATATATCGATCCATGTACCTGAAAGGCTGGTCAGCATGTTGGGTCAGATCGAGAATGGCGAGCCGGCGATGGGCAAAGCCGATGTTCAGGTCCTGCTCCCGGTGAACATAGTAACCTTTACCATCGGGTCCCCTGTGCTGCTGGATCACGTTCATTTTCTCCAACATCGCGTCATTGACGTGGCTGGGATCGGGGGAAATGATTCCGGCAATGGAGCACATGGTTCTGTAAACTAGAAGCTGAAGGGCACTGGCGTGCGTACATTGTCCCAGTGAATATAGAGGTTGGCGCCACCGCTGCTGGGTTCAAAGTACATCGAGAAAGCCTCTGCATTCTCAACGTTTTTCTCCGGTTTAACAGTTATCCTCGCAACGTCTTTTTTTGCATCGTATTTAAAAGCGCCCCAGGTATCGGTATCCTTGTTCAGGATGACGGTCCAGTTGTCAGATTGGGGGATGGCATATATGGTGTACCTGCCTTTTTTCACCCGGGTTTTCCCAAGGTTGACGTCCCTGAAAAACTCGATCTCGGTTGCTTCATTGGCTCCCAGTCGCCAGACCTGACCAAATTCGACGATCCCGCCAAAAACTTCCCGTCCATTTTTTTGCGGCCGGCTGTACACAACCCTCATGAGCAGGGGTTCCTTTGCTTTGTCCTGGATCTTGAGGATGGGATAGTTAGCCGGGTAATAACACATGTCCATGGCGGACTTGTCCAGCGGGGGAATGCTTTTCGATTGGCCATGAGCACCCAATACCAGGAAGCAAAAACTGAGTAATATGAGGGGAAGGCCTTTCATCTGGTTATTTTAAGCAAAAATAGGCTGACAAAGGTTTTTTTAAAAATAACTTTAGTCATACCACCCGTTTTGGCTGGTTGCTAATTTTGTTTTAAACTATTCTCAATGAAAGCGGATATCAAATATTCCACGCCAGCAGAAGCTTTATCGGTGATCAAGTCGGGCGACAGGGTCTTTATTCAGGGCAGTGCCCAGACCCCTGTTTACCTTGTAAATGAGCTTGCAAAGGAGAAAGAGCGGCTATCGCAAGTGGAAATTGTATCTATCAGCGTGTATGGTGACCTGGAGGTTTGTAAGCCTGAGTATCACGGTTTCTTCCATATGAATTCCATGTTTGTCTCCGGTTCAATCAGGCAAGCCGTTAACGAAGGCCGGGCAGATTATATCCCCGTGTTCCTGAGTGAAATCCCGGAACTGTTCAAACGGGGGATCCTGCCCCTGGACGTAGCTATCGTGCATGTGTCGGTGCCGGATAAGCACGGGTATTGCTCCCTCGGCGTGTCGGTGGACGTGGCAAGAAGTGCGGTCAACACCGCTAAGGTGGTGATCGCCCAGGTCAATCCCAATGTTCCCAGGACCCATGGCGACGGGCTGATCCATGCCTCCCGTTTCAAGTCACTCGTTTATTGCGAGGACCCCTTGCAGGAGGCGTTCTTCGGAGAGAAAGTAGGGCCTGCAGAAAGGCAGATCGGCCTGAATGTGGCCAGCCTGATCGAGGACAGGAGTACGCTTCAGATGGGCATAGGGGCCATTCCGGACGCCGTGTTACAGTCGTTGACCAATCATAAGGACCTCGGTGTGCATACCGAAATGTGTTCAGATGGGATCATCGACCTGTTCGAAAAGGATGTGATCAACAACAAGTACAAGAAAATTCACCCCAATAAAGCGGTAACCGGTTTTGCGCTGGGATCGAAGCGATTATATGATTATGTGGACGATAATCCCGCGTTTGCCTTTCTCGATATTGATTATGTGAATGACCCCCATGTGATCCGGAGGAATCCCAGGGTTTGCGCCATCAACAGTGCGGTTGAGGTGGACCTGACGGGCCAGATCTGCGCGGATTCCATCGGCAAGTACCAGTATTCAGGCGTGGGCGGGCAGATGGATTTCATGCGCGGCGCAGCCATCTCTGAAGGAGGGAAGCCAATCATTGCCTTAAATGCAAGAACCGCGAAGGGTATACCGCGCATCGTACCATATCTGAAAGAAGGGGCAGGCGTTGTCACCACCCGGGCCCATGCGCATTATATTGTCACCGAATTTGGTATCGCCTATTTGTACGGCAAAAACCTCAGGCAAAGGGCTAAGGCCCTCATTGATATCTCGCATCCCGATGACCGGGAGATGTTGATGAAAGCCTGCCACGACCGGTTCAAACATTTTCCCTGCCAGTAAGCTGCTGGTAAGTATCATTGGCCATGTCCCTTAGATCGGGGAAGAACTCATTGTATCCGGCACGGAGGGTTTCATAGTGTTCCTCAAAGAGTGCAAACGCGGTGTCCACCTCACCGAGGTATTTCGCCCTTCTGACGAGTCCGCCAAGGCTGTTTCTAACGCCTTCATGGAAACGGTAGTGGTAAAGCCAGTTCTGGCTCCTCATGTAGGGGAACATTCGGGCGAAGGCGGCGGGGAAATGCGCTTCATATTGTTCCAACTGCTGGTATATGTTGTTGCTGAAGCCGAGCAGTGAATCATCGTCGAATATGGAACTGTCTGTTGCAAGGAAATGGTCGAACAGTACATCCATGATGGGGGAACTGTACAGGCCATAATGGGGCTTGAATATCAGCTTCAATTCCCGATTGGCAAGATGGTCATCCGTATAGGAATCAATGAACCGATGCAATGCAATTCCCTGCTGGATAGGCATTGGCAGATCGAACTTTTTCTTCCCTTTTACAAAATCACTGATCATGTTGCCGGCAAGTATACCGTCATCATTGAATGAAAGGAAAGCATGGGCGAGGAAGTTCATATGGTATGCTGTTTGTGCCATTCATCACGCGTGTTGGATGAACGGTTTCACAGATGCATTTTAAACATTTTTTAATAAATCGATGAAACCCTTACTGGTAAAGGCTTTCACGGGGTTTAGGTAAAATATGTTAATGCTGCTTTTTTGCCATTTATACTTATTGGCCACATGATTTGCCGTTCCCATCCCATTGTGATTGACTTGGGCAGGGTGGGTCTGTAGATTTGGTCTTCAATGAATTTTACCAAATCAAAAAATCAATTGTTATGAAGAAGAGAATTGCAGCCCTGTCCCTGTTCCTGTCCGTAGTGGCCATCAGTTTTGCTGAACCCCTTCAGGAAGACCTGAAAGTATCAAAAATCCTGCAGGAGAATCTTGCAAAGGCCTTTCCTAATGCTGCCAATGTGAAGTGGGAGAAAGTTGGGGAGTTATATGTGGCGGATTTCAAACAAGATAAGGATAAGATGTCAGCCTATTTTGAAGAGGGGGGATCGCTATACAAAACCACGCGGTACATTGATCCTGCCAATTTGCCCCTGGCCGTTGTCAGGTCCCTGAACGAAAGGTATGAGTTGAAAGATAAGGAGAAGAAAGTACTCGAGGTTTCGCGGCAGAACGGCACTTATTATCTCATCAGTTTTGACTACGATGATAAAAGATACATTGTGAATTCGGACCCTTCCGGCAACCTGAGTGTGGTGAAGAAGACCAGGATATGATGGGACCAGCCGAAGAGCGCAGGGTGTAAAGATCCCGGAGTGGAAACTCCGGGATTGCTATTTGAACCAAAAGCAACTGTGGTCAGTCTTTGACCACCCAATTCCTGTACCTGTGCAGCGCTTCAAGGAAATAGTAGTCGGCATAAGTAAGCGGTACGTCTACCTCAGACTTTAGTGGGTATGCTCCCACGCTGTGCATGAGCAGAAAGCCTCCGTTTTTACCTGGTTCAGCCCGATAGGCTTCTGATGACAATGCCCTGATAATCTTTTCTGATGCTGCCACATAGGTCTTTCTTTCCTTCTTTTCGCTGTATTGGCTTAACTCCAACAAGGCGGAAGCAAGAATGGCTGCAGCGGAGGCATCCCGGAGGGTATTGGGGATATCGGGCGAATCAAAGTCCCAGTAAGGGATCAGGTCTTTTGGCATGTTCTTGTGGTTCAACATAAAGTTGGCGATCTTATGTGCCTGTTGCAGGTAGCGTTTGTCTTGTGTAAAACGATACATGGTAGCGAACCCATAAAGACCCCATGCCTGGCCCCTGCTCCAGGCAGATTCATCGGAGAATCCCTGCCAGGTTCGTCTTCCGGCAATTTTTCCTGTTGACAGATCATAGTCCAGTACATGCCAGCAACTATTATCAGTCCGATATTGCCGTTCAATGGTACTGTTTGCATGGGTTACCGCTATGTCCCTGAATGTTTTATCACCACCCTGGGCACTCACCCAACAAAGCAGCTCCAGGTTCATCATGTTGTCGATGATCACCGGGCATTTGAAAACTTTACCTGAGTCCCAGGATTGAATCGACTGGATAGCGGGCCTGTACCGTGTTGCCAGTGACATAGCTGATGTGTCAATGGTTGTTTTGTAGGATTTGTTACCGGTGATCCGGTATGCATTTCCAAAGCTGCAATACATCATGAAACCGAGATCATGGTTGCCCTTGAAGTGTTTTTCCTTTTCAAGAATGGCCAATCGTTTTTCTGCTTCCTGCCTGATGTCCGCGTCTTTGGTGTATTCATAGATATACCAAAGGGAGCCCGGAAAGAAACCACTGCACCACCAGGTTGTTGAACTGGTTACCATTTTATCCTTACTGGCTTCATAATACTGCGGCATCCTGTCGGAAGGTGTATTTTTTGCGAGCAGTTTGTATTGTGAGGCTGCCAATTGCATGTTTTCTTCGATCAGTGCCTTCATGGGTTTGGGGCGCGGATTTACCTCAGGAGTTTGCTCTGAAAAAAGCCATAGTCCAATGATCAGTAATAGTTTCATCTGAATTCATTTAGTATTTAATGATGATAATGTCAGTTCTTTACCACTTTGAAAGTGTAGCTGCCGGTTCGTTGCATTTTTCTGGCTGTTAGGGTGATCCTGTAAATTTCGCTTCCCCAGACGTTGGATAGTCTTTTGTCGTCCAGTCTAATCGCTTCGGTAGCTGCGTCGAATATCGTTTTGTTGTATACGAGCTTTGCACGAGTGCCGTCTTTTTCAAATGAGATCTGGCCGGGAACAGAAATGTCTGGTTGGGCCCAGGTCATAAAATACATGATGTTGACAGCCTTCAGGGTGTCAATTCTGAATTCATCGTTCAGGGTAAGTCCTCCATTTGGCTCCAGCACAAAGGTCCTTCTCCAACTGTCCGCTGTTCCTTTAGTGTAGGCGGCACTGATATCGAGCGATAACTTATTGGCTGATGAATCGAATATCATGTTTGTTGACCGGTACTGGCTTCCGAACAATTGACGCTGCCCATTGATCTTTGGCAGATTGTGGTAGTCGCTTTGCATGGTCCAGATGCTGTAGCGTTCACTGCTGAAAGTCTGCCTCGTGTAAGTGCCTACCCCAACGTCAATGAATAAAGGCGTGTTATTGAGGTAAAGTGAGAAAGTGCCCACATCGTTATGATTGTGGCTCTCTGCATTGTGGCCGCCAAGTGCTGCAAGGAAGAAGCCAGCATTATTTCTGATATAGCAGAATTGCGTTTCGGGATACCATGAGAACCTTGCATTGGGGTACACTGGAGTAGTCTGTTTTAGATCGGTAAAGCCACGAAGGTTTTCCAGGGCCCGGAAAATATCCCGGCCACTGGCCACTTCATACTTCCCCGCTCTGCTTTTCAGAAGAAATGAAGCAAAGCTTTGCATTTCATCGCTGCCTACTGCAGTGCCATAACGATGAATAACGCCAGGATCTCCGCCGCCTTTGGCAGAAGCATCCGCAAAGTTCACCACCCAGCCATTGCCTACATAACTTCTGCAAATGTATTCACCCATGTTCCTGATGAGGGGAGCCTCGAAAATGCTGATCTTGCCCCCTGTGGCATCGGAAAGGAGCTGGAGGTAATCGTACATTTTAGCTGCGGCATGTCCCCAGTAAGACGGTCCTTCCTCACATGCGCCATCCGACTTCGTATAGTTAATGAATTTGTCAACGCTGACCATTGTTTTGTGAACTCCTGCGGCTTGTTTCGTTGGGTCATCCTCCATCAGTAAGAAACAGGTGAGCACATTGAAGTTGCACCAGGGATTCCAGTTATTGACCATGGTATTTGGACCTGCATTGAGCGCCTGCCACCAGTAGTCGCTTCGTTCCATATAGGGATCAAGTATCCTTTTTCTAACCTCATGTCTGAGCCTGGCCGAAATCACCGGATTTATCCTGTCGAATTCCTGATTGAGGAAATGATGCGTCCATGAAACAAATGAACCGATGTCTCCGCTGGTCAGGTCGATGATCACTTCGCTGTGATCGGGCAGGGAGCGTCGGGATTTCTGAATTCCCAGATGAGCCGACAATACCCAGGATGACATTTCGCAGAACTGCCAGAGGCCATTAACGATCTGTTCAGTAAAACGACCCTTTCCTTCCGCCAGCTCCGCTAACACTAATTGTGCGAGGGCGTTTGCATTGGAGGTAAATGGTGCTTCCATCGCAACCCGGCTCCCGGATCGCTCATATTCCAGGTATTCACTGGCCTTGACCACTCGCCATTCATACTTCAGGTTGTTTTCCCCTTCCTTTATCAGTTCTTCCTTGAATTCGCCAGTGAGCATGTCCCAACCCGCGCGATCTGTATAGTTGGGGTATTTGATCCATTGTTGTTTTTGAAGAAGGGCTGATCTCACTTGTTCCGGAGTTGCTTTTTTCTGCAATAAGTCACGGATCTCTCCTGCTTTAACAACGTGCTGAAGGAACAGCGGGAAGAATGATATCAGAAGATATTTCATGGCTTTTTCAATTGAGTATACAGACTTTGACATAGTCTATTTTCATGATCGTCCTGGTGTTGTTTTTTGACCCATTGCCACCCAGGGGTATAGGTTGGGTTTATTCATGAACTACAGAGAGCATTTGTTCTGAATGAGATCTCACATAAATATATAGAAGCTGCGGCAATAGCCGGGTTATTACCACAACTTGAACTTAACTGGTTCGTCCATTCGTCATTTTTTCCAGGTTGGGATAGCCACTAAATAGGCGCCGGTCCAATCTGAAAACCCTTATTTTTGTGGTCCAAAATTTCAGGACATGGAAAAAGGACCGGTTTCTCAGTTCATCATGCATCATTACAGGCACTTTAACGCGGCAACAGTGGTTGACGCTGCAAAAGGCTATGAGGCACATATTATGGAAGGTGGCAAGATGATGATCACGCTGGCGGGTGCTATGAGTACTGCAGAGCTGGGTGTGTCATTGGCCGAAATGATCCGCAACAACAAAGTGGATATCATTTCCTGTACCGGTGCCAACCTGGAAGAGGATGTCATGAACCTGGTTGCCCATTCCCATTATAAAAGGATCCCGAACTGGCGTGACCTGACGCCGCAGGAAGAGTGGGACCTGCTGGAAAAGGGCCTGAACCGGGTTACAGATACCTGTATCCCTGAACATGAAGCCTTCAGGAAGATCCAGCATCATATTGAGAAGATCTGGAAAGATGCCGAGGCTGCCGGAGAAAGATATTTCCCCCACGAGTACATGTATAAGTTGCTGAACAGTGGCGTGATGAAAGCGGATTATGAGATCGATCCCAAACACAGCTGGATGATCGCCGCTGCCGAAAAGAATATTCCGATCGTTGTGCCGGGCTGGGAAGACAGTACCATGGGTAACATCTTTGCTTCCTATGTGATCAAGAGTGAGCTCAAGGCCTCCACTATGAAAAGTGGTATCGAGTACATGGTATATCTCAGCGAGTGGTACAGGCAGAACAGCGGTGGTAAGGGAGTTGGGTTTTTCCAGATCGGTGGCGGTATTGCGGGGGATTTCCCGATATGTGTGGTGCCGATGATGTACCAGGACCTGGAGTGGCACGATGTTCCGTTCTGGAGTTATTTCTGCCAGATCAGCGATTCCACCACATCTTATGGTTCTTATTCCGGCGCAGTGCCCAATGAGAAGATCACCTGGGGCAAGCTCGATATCAATACGCCTAAGTATATCATTGAAAGTGATGCTACCATCGTAGCGCCGCTCATCTTCGCATATATTCTCGGTCTTTGATCAATTGGCCAATTAACTGATTGGCTCACTAGCTAATTAAAAGGGCTGATACTAATGTATCAGCCCTTTTTGTTTTTTCAATTACTAGGGTACAATTAGCCAATCAGCCAATCAGCCAATGAGCTAATATTTCCTGTCCCTTCTGTCTTCCCTGCGGTCCCGGACATCTTCCCTGCGGTCGAACTTGTCTTCCCTGTGGTCACGCACGTCTTCTTTACGGTCAAACCTGTCTTCGATCCTGTCGCGCTTTCCGCCCTGGTGCATGACATCGCGCCTGTCTTCCCTGCGGTCAAATTTGTCTTCCCTGCGGTCCCGGACATCTTCCCTGCGGTCGCGCACATCTTCTTTTCGGTCGAACTTGTTTTCCATCCTGTCGCGCATTTGGGCTCTGTTGTGCTTAGACTGAGCGTAGGGGTTAGGACGGGGTGGTTGAGCAACGGCTGTGGTGAGTACGAGGGCAAAGGCCAGGGAAAGGATACCGGTGAGGGCTGATGTTTTGATTTTCATGGTGTGCGTATTAAGTTTTTTTAATCGGTTACCTATTCATAGACCATATTCTTTATGCAGGGTTTAACGGGAACGAAAAAAAACGGGAACAACTTCAGTTGTTCCCGTAACAATTTAACAGTCAATGAAATTAAATCCGGATCATCTCCTCATCGGGGGCAACTCCAGGTCACGCTTCAGCAGGTTATCCCTGTTCGCCATCTCCCAGGCTGTGTAAAATACAAGCTGGGCACGCTTTTTCAACAGGGTGTAGTTGATCTTGTCAGGCGTGTCAGTGGGCTTGTGGTAGTCGGCCTTCAACATGCCGTCATAATAAAAAATGACGGGTACTCCCTTGGCTGCAAAACTGAAATGGTCGCTCCTGTAGTAGATCTGTTCTGAATCATTCGGGTCATTGAACTTATAGTCCAGGCTCATCCTGGTATATTTCTTGTTCGCGGCCTCGCTCAAAGGCTTCAGGTCCGTACTGAGTTTGTCGTCACCTACAACATAAATATAGTTGAGGGTATCGGGTAATGTTCTTTCCGTGTCAACCCTTCCGATCATATCAATGTTCAGATCAGCGGTGAGTTTATCCATGGGGATGGTAGGATTATTTGCATAGTACGCAGAACCCCAAAGTCCTTTTTCCTCCCCACTGACAGCCATCACCATCACGTTTCTGCGGGGGCCTTTTCCTGCTGTTTTGGATACGGCAAAAGCCTGCGCAATTTCCATGATGCCCACCGTTCCCGAGCCATCATCGTCCGCCCCGTAATAGATCACGTCGCCCCTTTTCCCGAGGTGATCGTAATGCGCCGTGATGATCAGCCATTCGTCTGACTTATCAGATCCTTCAATATAGCCCAGTACGTTGGTGCTTTCCATCCGGATCACTTTCTTATTGAGTTCAAGGAGCAGATCGGCTTTGTATACCTTGGGTTCAACCTTGCCGCTCTTTCCCTGCTGCACGATGCTGGCCCAGTTGCTGCCAACGATGCTTTCCGCAAATTTGGGCGACACGGAATAAGAATTGGCGCTTTGCTGCGGGGTGAACAGGTTGACATACATATTGCCAACGGCCGGCATGGCCTGCCTGGGGAATCCGGCACCCACAATGAGGATGGCAGCGGCACCTTTTTGATTGGCGGCTCGGATCTTGCCGAACATGCCGTTTGGAGCCTGAAAGCCTCTTCTTGTTGTCTTGTAGTTGGATGGGGCACCGTCGAGGATCAGCACGGCTTTGCCCCTTACGTCCATCGTGCCGTAATCGTCATATGCCGAATCCACGATACCGTGCCCTACAAATACCACCTCTGAAAAATAGCTGCTGGCGGTTTTTGCAGCCTGCAGGTTCGGCTGGTAGTCCTGGTTGACCAGGAACTCAGTATTGTTCACCATAGAAGTGCTACTGATCAGGGAGTCTTTGTACACCGGGTAGCTCTGCTGGTAGCTGCCTTTGTTCCCGGGTTTCAGCCCGTTCTCACGGAAAAAGTTTTCGATATAGGCTGCGGCTTTGCGCTGGCCCTCGGTTGCTGTTTCACGGCCTTCCATTTCCTTGCCGGCAAGGATAAAAAGATGGGTGCGAAGGTCATTCTCATTGATGGTTTCCCCAAATTTGACGGGGTTCACGCCTTTTTGGGCAAAACTAGCCGTGGCAGATACCAACAGCGCGGTAATTAACAGTAATCTCATGTTGTTTGATTAAAAGTGAGGCTCAAGGTACTATAAATCATATTTACTGCATCAGCAGGAGATCTTGCCTACGCGGGTAGCGTGCCTTCCCCCTTCAAAATCCGTTGCTATGAACGAGTCGATCATTTGCATCGACAGGTCCAGAGAAACATACCTCGCCGGGATACAGATCACATTGGCATTGTTATGCTGTCGGGCCAGGGATGCAATGGGTTCATTCCAGCAGATGGCTGCGCGTATGCCCTGGTGCTTATTGGCGGTAATGGCTACTCCATTTGCTGAACCGCAGAGCAGGATACCAAAGCTGCACTCACCTTTTTCAACAGCTTCAGCCAGTGGATGCGCAAAGTCCGGATAGTCTACCGAGTCTTTGCTATGGGTGCCAAAATCCCTGATGCTCAGGCCGAGGTCAGTGAGGTATTTTTTCAACTCTTCTTTATAATCGAAGCCTGCATGGTCACATCCGATCGCGATGGGCTGGAATAGATTGAATTGGGAATGAATGTTCATATACTTTTTTTTATGTCCTTCCTGCTGCAAGGTACAACCTGCTGGCCTATTGCCACTCTTCCCATTTCTTCTGAGCGGCTTTATTTACCCGGGCAGAGATGAGGATGGACAATTCGTACAACATGACCAGCGGGATCACCACGATCAGCTGGCTACCCCAGTCGGGCGAAGGTGTAATGATAGCGGCAATCACCAGCAGTGCCACATAAGCATATTTCCGGTACGTGCGCAGGAATTGAGGCGTGACCAGGCCCATTTTGGAGAGTATCCATGAGGCCATGGGCAGCTCAAAGGCGAGTCCTGCCCCCAGGGTAATATCAATCAGGCTGTCCAGGTAATCACTCAGCATCGGACGATATAATAAGATGCCCTGGGTCCCTATCTTATAATTGGCGAGGAAATTGAATGTAAACGGTGCCATCAGGAAATAGCCGAAACCTGCACCCATGAAGAAGAACAGTGATATCCAAAAGATCACTCCCCGGGTATAGGTCAACTCTTCGGGTTTCAGTGCCGGTTTCACAAAACGCCAGACTTCCCAAAGCACATATGGGATGGCAAACAAGATGCCACCGGCAAAAGCTATGGTGATGCTGGACATGAAGGTGCCCGATACGCTGGTAACCTGGAGGTTAAGTTCCATCGGTGGCATGCACAACGAATCCCCGAGTTTCAAAAAATGACTGAGGGAACAAAGGAGGCGGTAGGAGATGAAATCATTACGGGTAGGTCCCATAATGATATTGTCAAAGATCCAGTCGATGAAAATGAAGAAGACGATGCTGAACACCAGGATGGCAAAGATCGATCTTACCACATGCCACCTTAATGCTTCAAGATGGTCGATGAAGCTCATTTCGGACTCGTCAGACTCCTCGCCTCTTATCTTTTTGAAAAATGATTTTCTGCCTGATTCAGTTTCTGCCACTATCGGTTATTGAGTGCCAAATTTAAGCATTAAAAAAGAGGATTGATTTACCAAACCTCTTTTTTATATCAGTTTTGAGAGGTTGTTGACATCGCACAAAGCCTCTCCGGCCCGCCCCTTATTGTAAAACCTTCATTTTGACGGTTTCAATCCTGGTGTCACTCACATTGAGGATCTCAAATTCAAAATCATCGATAATGATCCTTTCCCGTTCGCGGGGAATCTTTTCAGCCTGGTGAATGATGAAACCGGAAAGTGTTTCAGACTCACTATCCGGCAGGTTGAGGTTGTATTTCTGGTTGATATAATCCAACTCGAGCCTTCCTGAAAAAATATACTCCTTATCGGCTATATGCTTTTCCACAAACTCCTCCGTATCGTATTCGTCCTGTATCTCTCCAAAGATCTCCTCGAGCAGGTCCTCCATGGTAATGATGCCCGATGTTCCGCCGAATTCGTCAACCACCCAGGCAATGCTTTTACGCTCACGGGTGAATTTGTTGATCAGGTCGGTGGCGCTCATACTCTCCGGTACTGCGGGGATGGGAAGGATGACCGATTTAATGTCCGTAGGCTTTTTAAACAGCGCAAGCTGGTGCACATAGCCGAGGATGTTATCAATATTCTTTTCGTACACCACCAGTTTACTCAGCTTGGTGTCTATGAATTTGCGCTGCAGCATATCGATCGATGTTGTCACATCAACCGCCTCAACTTCTTTCCTGGGTACCAGGCACTGCCGGATCTTCACATTTGGGAGGGAAAGGGCCGCTTCAAACAGTTCGGTGTTGAGTTCGGGATTGTCTTCCGATTGTTCACGGGTCTGGAGGATGAATTGTTCAAGGTCAACACGACTGAACGCTTCTTTTTCATTATGCAGGCGGACATTGAACAGGTATTTCAGGATCCACTCGGCAACGGAAACGAAAAACGACGCCACCGGGTAGAGCAATCCGTAAAAGAAATTGACCAATGGGGCAAAGAACGACAGCAGGGTGTCATTTTTTGCGCGGAACAGCGCACGGAAAGAGAACTTCACCAGCACCATGATGATGGTGGCCAGCAGGATATCAAAAAACAACCGGATATAAATGAAATAGGGGCGGGCTTCCCTTACAAAAAATCCCTGGATCCAATCCCAGAGTGACGTAAAGTATTCCCCCACCAGCACGCTGTAGATGATGGTGACCAGATTTATACCGATCAGCGTGGTGCCGATGAATTTTGCCGGCGAATCCAGGAATTCTGAGAGGATCCTTCCGCTTTTCAGGCCCTGCTTTTTCTTGAGTTCAATGGAAATCTTGTTGGCCGACACAAATGCCACTTCAATTCCGGCAAAAAAACCGGCCATCAGCAAAGACAAACCTATACAGGCCAGGATGAGGGAGTCCATAATCAAATATACTCGTTATTCTTCCGAAATGAAAGCCCGTACTAGTTTTTCGGCCTCTGCACAGGCGTCTTCCAAGACATTGTTTAAGATCACATGGGAGAAAGAATGGCTGAAAGACAATTCATAAGCGGCTTTATCAACCCTCGCCTGCAGGCTTTCCTCCGTTTCCGTACCCCGGCCCTGTAACCTACGCTTCAGTTCTTCCACTGATGGGGGCTGGATAAAAAGTGACAGCACAGCATCCGGGAACTGCTGCTGCACATGGATAGCCCCTTTTACGTCGATATCCAGCACCGGAACTTTCCCCAGGCCCCAGATCCGCTGGAGCTCTGCCAGCAGGGTGCCATAATATTTCCCTTCATAGACCATTTCCCACTCTATAAATGCATTCTCCCTGATCCTCTGCCGGAAATCGTCTTCACTAAGAAAGTAATAATCCACGCCATCCTGCTCCATGCCTCTGGGTTTTCTTGTTGCCGCCGAGATGGAGAACACCAGTTTTTCCGGGAAGGTTTTGAGTAGATGCCTGGTGATGGAGGTTTTGCCCGAACCGGAAGGGGCAGTGAGTATGATCATTTTCATCGTAAAATCCATATTACTTCCGGGTGATATCTGCGCCTAAAGCCCTGAGGCGCTGGTCTATTTGCTGGTATCCCCGGTCGATCTGTTCAATGTTCTGTATAACGCTTTTCCCTTCCGCACTCAGCGCCGCAATCAGCAACGAAACGCCCGCCCTGATATCAGGACTGCTCATCGTAATGCCCCTGAGTTTTTGTTCCCTTTCCAGTCCGATCACGGCGGCGCGATGTGGATCACAGAGAATGATCCTTGCGCCCATGTCGATCAGTTTGTCTACAAAGAACAACCTGCTCTCAAACATTTTCTGGTGGATCAGTACACTGCCTCTCGCCTGGGTGGCCACCACCAGGACAATGCTCAGCAAATCCGGGGTAAAACCAGGCCAGGGATGGTCGTAGATGGTGAGAACGGAGCCGTCGATAAAAGTCTGTATCTCGTACACTTCCTGCTCGGGGATAAAAATATCATCGCCCCTGAATTCAAGCTCTATACCCAACTGCCTGAATTTCTCGGGGATCACGCCCAGCATATCGATACGGCAGTTTTTGATGGTGATCTCGCTTTGCGTCATGGCGGCAAGGCCAATGAAGGAGCCGATCTCGATCATGTCCGGCAGCATGGTATGCGTGGTGCCGGAAAGGCTTTCAACCCCGTCAATGTGCAGCATGTTGGATGCGATGCCACTGATTTTTGCGCCCATTCGGTTCAGCATGGCGCAGAGTTGTTGTATGTAGGGCTCGCAAGCAGCGTTGTATATCGTTGTTCTTCCGCTGGCCATGACCGCGGCCAGGATAATGTTCGCCGTGCCCGTTACAGAAGGTTCATCAAGCAGGAGAAATGTGCCCTTCAGTTCCTTAGCCGTAAGGTGGAAGAAACCGTCTTCGGGGTGATAAGTGAAGTCAACACCCATTTTTTCGAATCCAATGATATGGGTATCCAGTCTTCTCCTGCCGATCTTGTCGCCACCGGGTTTGGGTATGTAGGCCCGTCTGAACCTCGACAGCAGGGGACCTGCCGTCATCACCGCGCCACGCAGACGTCCGCTTTTCTGGCGGAAATCCTCGCTGTGGAGATAGTCCATGTTGATGTCGTCCGCCTGGAAAATGCAGGTGTCCCGCGAAACACGTGTAGTCTTCACGCCCATATCGCCGAGGAGTTCGATCAGCAGGTTGACATCGAGGATATCGGGAATATTCCGGATCTCAACCGGCTCGGGCGTAAGCAATACAGCGCAAATGATCTGCAGGGCTTCGTTCTTGGCACCCTGGGGTACAATTTCGCCCTTCAGTTTTTTACCACCGTTAACTTCAAATGAGAACATGGAAATGCAAAAAGTTTATTTAAACCGTTTCTTGTTGAACTTCTGTTGCGGGCCGCGGTTCTTGTTCTGGCCCTGCCTGTTGTTGCCGCCCTGGCCACCGCCGCCGCTGTTACGGTTGTCCCTGAAGTTCCCGCCTTTGCTGCGCTTTACAAACCTGTCGTCACGCTCGCGCTCACGGAACATCTTTACGAAAGGGGTATTGGTGAAATCCAGCTGGCCATGTGTGATGCTGTTCAACTCCCCGCGGATCTGCTCATCGTGCGCCATTTCCTTGTGCCAATTGCCGTAGGCGAGTTTCATGTAGTACGCCACTGCATTGGCAAATCCGGCACGTTTATCCGGGTTTTCTTCCTTCAGTGCCTTATCGATCACCAGTTCGAGGTTTTTGCCCAGATGGGTGAATTTCGGGTAGCGCTTAGGGTAAGGAAGCGGCGCGGGTTTTGCCTGCAGCTTCTCCCGGGTAGGGATCGGATAGGGGCTTTTGACATCCAGTTTGAAGTCCGACATTAAAAACAGGTGATCCCACAGTTTATGCCTGAAATCCTCCACATTTTTAAGATGCGGGTTAAGAAATCCCATCAGTTCGATCACGTTGGCCACATTTGCCTGCCTCAGTTCGGGGTCCTCAATGGTTACGATGTGGTCGATCATTTTTTGAATATGGCGGCCATATTCCTTCATCACCAGGTGGTTGCGTGATGTATTATATTCCATAGAACTCATATTGGGCAAATATATCCATTTTAATTTGAGAATGGGATAATGCGGAACGCCGGCAGGTGGCGTTCCCGCATTCGGATCCTATGATCCGCCCAAAAGTAGTCTTTTCGTGGTCTGTTCGCCGGTATCTGCGTTTCTTACCCTTAGCCAGTAGCTGCCGGCGGGGTAGCCGGGGTTAATCATGAACTGGATCCTTGGCAGTGCGGCGGACTTGGTGGTACGCATTTGCAGGATCTGGCCTGAAAGATTAATAAGTTCGATGACCAGGGTACCCGTCTGCGGGGAAGCGAAACTGATCATGACGTTATTGGTGGCAGGGTTGGGGTAGATGGCCGGATTCATTTCGCGGTCCTCACCAATGTTTATGCCCTGGATCCCGGTGTAGGTTTCCTGTACGCCTTCCAGTTGCTTTATCCGGTAGAACACCCTGCCTTTCAGGTTCCCTTCCTGCTCATAGCTGTATTGATAATCCCTGGTACCAGTCCCTTGCGCATCGATGGTGGCCAGGGAGTTGAAATCGCGGCCGTTGCGGCTCCATTCGATCACATATTTATTCAGGGTGTTTTCGTTCTCCGTGGTCCACCGCAGATCCACCTTCCTGCTGTTCTTTTTTACGTTGAAATCACGCATGCCGGACTTTAGTACTACACTGGGGCAGAAGTAATACACTACCCTCACGGTCACCTGGCTCACCGCGGCCACGTCCAGTCCAAAATTGTCGTTCCCCGTAGTCATGAGGAAGCTGCCGTTGTTGAAATAAGTATAGTCAACCGTTCCGGTGCCGAGGTACGGAACCACATTAGAGGTGGTCTGGGCGATGATCCGGGTATTGAATATCTGGTCTGGCCCAATATGCACGGCAGTGTCCGTGTCAACGCCGGCTTGCCCAAGATCATAAGGTCCGTACAGTCTGGTGGTGCTGGAGGTGGGATTGATACCCGGACCCGTAAGTGTGGTAACCCGGGTATACACCATGTTGTATGTTACCCTTGTGGTGACGTCCCTGTTCACCAGGTCCATATCGAGTGTGGTGGTTACGATGGCAGAACTTCTAACGCAATTCAGCGTTCCAACCGACGGACTGAACCTGTTGAAGGACAGTATACTGTTGAACGGAAGTATGCCTGACAGGGTTTGTTCCTGTACCACTGAATCGATCGTAAAGCCGGGGGCGCATGTGGTACATTGTGCCCTAGAAGTTTGCGGGCAGATTGAAAACAGACTCACAATGCCTGCTAATAGGTAAAGTTTTTTCATAGAACGGATTTTGGTTTTCGTACTGGATTACCGCATAAAAGTATGGGGTCAATCCGGCATTGTCAATAGTGAAAGCCCGTTTTAATCCCGTCAGCAGTGATTTTTTTTCCAGTAGTTTTGCAAGAGCTTGATTGTATGAGAATTGCGATAAATGCGCGTTTTACAGGGCAGGAAGTGACTGAAGGGTATGGACGTTTTACCAACGGACTGGTTGGGGCGATGGCAATCGCTAACCCAACGGATGAGTATTTGATGATGCACGACAGGCCGCCGCTTGAATCTTCGGTTATACTTCCCCGTAATATCAGATCCGTGAACCGGGGGCCCGCGGCCAGGCATCCGATCCTTTGGAAGATATGGTACGATGTCAGTATGCCGGCGATGGCAGCGAAGGCAGGGGCCGATATCATTTTTTCTCCAGACGGATTCTGCTCCCTCAACACATCGATACCCCAGGTGCTGGCCATTCATGACCTTGCTTTCCTCCACTTTCCTTCAGGCATCAACAGTTTATACCGCACTTATTATCGGCATTATACCCCCCAATTCATCAGGAAAGCGAAACAGATCGTGACCGTATCGGAATTCTCCAGGGAGAACATCATCCATCACTATCCCGCCGCAAAAAACAAGATCACCGTGGTGCATAATGCGGCCGACAGGGGCTTTAGACCGCTGGAATGGAAAGAGAAGGAAATGGTCAGGGAAAAGTATACGGGAGGGCAGGAATACTTCCTTTACGTGGGTGCCATCCACCCCCGGAAGAATCTGATCAATTTACTGAAAGGATTCTCCTGGTTCAAGAACAGGCATCGCAGCAACATGAAACTGGTGCTGGCGGGCAGGATGGCCTGGGGTAACGACGATTTTGAAAAGCAGCTGCAGTTATATAAATACCGGAATGACGTGGTGATCACTGGCTACCTGCCGGATGAACAGATGCCGATGTTGATGGCCGCCGCCTACGCCCTGGTCTATCCATCTTACTGGGAAGGTTTTGGTCTCCCTGTACTGGAAGCGATGCAGTCCGCCGTTCCGGTCATTACCTCGTCAAACAGCTCCATGCCCGAAGTGGCCGGTGACGCGGCCCTGTATAATGAACCTGCTGATGCCGAGGGCTGGGGCAGGGCCATGGGGATCATGTACAAAGACGAGAACCAGCGTGCCCTCCTGATTGAAAAGGGACTTCAAAGGTCCGGCCTTTTCAGCTGGGAAGAAAGTGCAGCCACCCTCCGCAGGGTTTTTGATCAGGCCATTTAATGGCTGTTGCCGGTTAGTTTCTTGCGAACCTCTTACCTTTGCAGCTCAATAACGGAACATGAATAAATCTACAATAACCATAGATGTTACGCTGGACAACGATAAGATCCCTGAAAAGCTGAGCTGGAGTGCCACGCAGAGTTCTGCCCAGGAGCCACAGGACGCTAAAGCCATGATGTTGTCTTTCTGGGACGGCAACGAAAAGGCGGCCCTGAGGATCGATCTCTGGACAAAAGACATGATGATGGATGAAATGGCCGATTTTGTTTACCAGAACATGATGACCATGGCCGATAATTTTGAAAGGGCCACAAGGCAGGAAGGGCTGGCGAAGGACATGAAGACATTTGCGCGGGCATTCATCAAGAAATTCCAGCAGATACAGGAACAGGCTAACACAAATCCACAACCGTAGAATATGTCATTAGAGAAACAGGTCAATGACCAGCTGAAAACGGCTATGCTTGCCAAGGATGAGAAATCATTAAGGGCGCTTCGGGCGATCAAAGCAGCCATACTGCTGGCAAAAACGTCCGAGGGTGGCTCAGGGGAGATAAAACCCGAGGAGGAGTTAAAAATGCTCCAGAAACTGGTAAAACAAAGAAAAGATTCAGAAGAGATATTCAGGAGCCAGAACCGGGCTGACCTGGCTGATAAAGAAGCTGAGGAGATCGCCGTGATCGAGAAGTTCCTGCCAGCCCAAATGGATGCGGGGGAACTCAGGAACGCCATTATGAAGATCATAGCAGATACAGGGGCGGCTTCACCCGCGGATATTGGCCGGGTGATGGGGGTGGCTACCAAACAACTCGCAGGCAAAGCCGACGGGAAAACAATTTCTGCGATGGCCAAAGAACTCCTGACCCCACAATAAGCGTATGATCATTGATCTGATCTTTCTTTTTCTCATGCTGTCGGCTGCGATCAAGGGCTTTAAGAACGGGCTGATAGGAGCGGCATTTTCGTTTGCTGCGTTTTTTATCGGCCTTGCCGCAGCACTTAAGTTGTCCGCAATTGTGGCGGGATATTTACAGGAAAGCTTTGATAAACCAGCGGCATGGTGGCCGGTTGTGGCATTTCTGCTGGTATTTATGGTGGTGGGCTCCCTGATCAGGATGGCCGCGCGGGTACTGGAGAAAGCACTGGATTTTGCGATGTTGGGATGGGTGAATACGCTGGGTGGATTTCTGATCTATGCCATCCTGTATACACTCGTTTTCAGTGTTGCAATTTTTTATTACGATCAGATCAGGCATATTTCCGAAGCCACTAAGGCAGAATCAAAGGTTTATGCATATATTGAACCCTGGGGTGAATGGACCATGCGGTCTTTAGGTTATATCATTCCACAGTTCAAAGACGTATTTGCGGACATGCAGGAGTTTTTTCAACGGGTAGGTGAAGGCCTGAAGAAATGATAACGACCCTGTTTTCTCTATGTCGCAATAAAAAATTATTTTAGCATTTAAGGCAGATTATTGTGGTTTACCAGATCAAACAGACAGGCAAATTCAAGTACATTGAGGAGGGCGAGGGCGAACCGCTTGTTCTTCTGCATGGCCTTTTTGGTGCACTGAGCAATTTTCAGGATCTGATCGGCCATTTTTCTACCCAGAACAAGGTGATCGTGCCTATGCTGCCTTTGTTTGAGCTGGACCTGCTTCATACCTCCGTGGGCGGACTGGCTAAATTCGTCAACAAATTCATCGAGGCAAAAGACTTACGGAATATAAACCTCCTGGGTAATTCATTGGGAGGGCATGTGGCCCTGGTGAATGTTCTTCGCCATCCGGAGAGAGTTAAATCCCTTATCCTTACAGGCAGTTCGGGCTTGTTTGAGAATGGGATGGGCGATACATACCCGAAGAGAGGGGATTATGAATATATCAGGAAGAAAACCGAACTGACTTTTTACGATCCCAATACAGCGAGCAAGGAGCTGGTGGATGAAGTGTATGAGATCGTCAACAACAGGATAAAAGCCATCAAGATCATCGCGCTGGCTAAAAGCGCCATCAGAAATAACCTGGGTGAAGAAATTACCAAGGTGAAACAACCAACTTTGCTGATCTGGGGTAACAATGATACCATAACACCGCCATTCGTGGCAAGGGAATTCAACAGGCTGATCCCTAACAGTGAGCTCCATTTTATTGATCAATGCGGACATGCACCTATGATGGAAGTGCCGCATGAATTCAATAAGATCCTGCAGCTGTTCCTGCAAAAACTCAATGAACCTGCGACTTTGGTAAAGTAATTGCAGGATGCAGCGCTTGGCTGCTATTTATCGTCTTAGATTTTAATAGAATGAACCAACCATGTTTTGTGGTCAACTCATATCGTCAGACATCGTGCCGCTGAATCTCCAGGATACTGTGGGCTACGCCCTCATGATCATGGACGAGAAGAAAGTGAACACGCTCCCCGTAGTAGAGGGTGAGAAATATCTGGGTATGGTGGACGAAGATAATCTGCTGGATGCTGACGCAACCCAGACATTGGCCGATGCAGCCAGCGAACTCATCGGGAACGCCGTAAGGCCTGGCGACTATTTCCTTGTTGCCGTAAAACTGGCTTACCTCTACCAGCTCGAGATCGTACCGGTGGCCAACGAGAAGCAGGAATTTGAAGGACTGATCACCAAAGAAACATTGTTCGCGCAACTCGCGCAGAAAACAGGCTCCGATGAATATGGTTCCATGCTCGTCCTGGAAATGGAGAAGCAGGACTATTCCCCCGCACTATTCAATCGCATCATTGAATCCAACGATGCCATTATCACACAACTGAACTCCTGGTCAGATTCCACCACCAGCCTGATGACCGTTGTGATCAGGATCAACAAGGAAGAAATCTCCGATGTGGTCGCTTCCTTCCAGCGGCATGATTTTACAGTAAGGTATTATCTGGGCGAAGAGCTTTTCCGTAATGAATTGCAAAGTAACCTGGATCATTTAATGAATTACCTTAATATGTAATAAAGTTTCGCCTTTCTGGTGGATCATTATTTTTGTGGGGTTCTATGGAGACTGCGGTTAAATATATTATTATGTTCCTTGTGGGTAGTTGCCTTTGCGTACCCGCTCTTTCCCAGGAAAAAGAAGAGCAACCGACCGTGCCCGTCAGCAAGGTGCTTGACGAATCCAATGTCACCATCCGCGATATCATCATCATAGGGAATAAAAAAACAAAGGACCATATTGTGTCCAGGGAAATACCAACCGTCAAGGGGCAGGCCTATCCCATGTCATTTATCCTCAATTCCCTGCAGCTGGGAAGGCAAAACCTGATGAATACCACATTGTTCGTGGATGTGTCCGTTGACTTCACCAATTGGTATAATGATTCCCTGGATATCGTTGTTGATGTCAAAGAAAGATGGTACTATTTCCCGTTTCCGATATTCAAACCTGTGGATCGAAACTGGAACGTCTGGATCAACCAGTATGATGTGAGCTTCGACCGGGTTAACTATGGGATAAAATTCCTCGGCAACAACATCACAGGACGAAACGACAAACTCAATATTTATCTCCAGAACGGTTATACCCGGCTGGTGGCGCTGACCTACGAGAACCCTTTCGTTGGGAAAAGCCTGAAGCATGGTCTTTCATTCGAATTGTCTTTGGCGCAGAACCGGGAGATCAATTACACCACACGAGATAATCAACAGGTATTTTTCCGGGATTCAAGCGGATTCATCAGGAAGAAAATTGTTGTTGGTGCCGGCTACTCCTATCGTAAAGGGTCCATAGAAAGGCATACGGTGAAGCTGAATTACACCTTCGAAACGGTTAATGACACCATCGCTGTGCTGAATCCCAAATTCTTTGGTGAAGGCAGAACGCAGCAGAGCTTTCCAGAACTTTTCTATCGTTACCAGTACCTTGGCGTGAACTATATTCCTTATCCTACCACGGGCTTCCGATGGGATTTCAGCTTTATTAAAAGGGGCCTCGGAGGACCAATGGATCTCTGGCAATTCAACGTGAAAGCCGCCAAATACTGGCCACTGCCGGGGAAATTCTTTTACTCACTGCAGGGAGACGCTACCCTCAAGTTACCTTTCAATCAGCCGTTTTATAACCAGCCTATGATGGGGTATGGCGATAACTACATGCGGGGCATGGAATACTATGTGATCGATGGCGTTGCCGGTGGTATGGTGAGGAATACTGTCAGGAAACAGGTCTTCGACATCAAGTGGAGAACCGGTCTGAACTCCCGGACCTATGGAACCATACCGTTCAGGATCTTCCTGAAAGCATATGGCGACATGGGTTATTCATACAACAAGAATAACGTCACCAGTAATAGTCTGACCAACAAATTCCTCTACACCGGTGGATTCGGGATCGATATACTCACGATCTATGACGTTGTATTGCGTTTTGAATACAGCTTTAATCAACTCAGTGAAAGGGCCCTGTTCCTTCATATGAATGAATTTTAGTAGTTTCCACTAACATTGTATCATGAAAATAGCTATTTACAGCAGGGGCGGGGAAAACGTGGATGTGAACGATCTGAAAATATTATTGCATGCCCTGCAGGAAGGGAAAAGCCTGGCCTATTTGTACGATGATTATTACCAGCAGGTAAAGGAGCACTTGCCTTCCGCTGACGGCTACGATACGTTTTCAACCTCCGATGACCTGGACGACAGCTTTGATTGCCTCATCAGCCTGGGTGGTGATGGTACTTTACTCGACACGGTCACCCTGATCCGTGACAAGAATATCCCCGTGCTTGGCGTCAATTTCGGGAGGTTAGGATTTCTGGCATCATTGGGCAAGGAGGATATACAAACAGCGGTCACAGCGCTGATCGAAAGAACTTTTGTGATCGAAAAAAGAACCCTGATCCATCTCGATGCCGATACCAAACTTTTTGGGGATACACCCTATGCACTCAATGAGTTTGCCATCCACAAAAGGGAGAACTCGCCCATGATCAAGATACATACATACCTGAACGGCGAATTTCTCAATACTTATTGGGCCGATGGTCTGATCGTTTCCACACCTACCGGTTCAACCGGATACTCCCTCAGTTGCAATGGTCCCGTAGTATTCCCGGAGTCAGGGAGTTTTGTGATCACACCGGTAGCGCCCCATAACCTGAATGTAAGGCCCATTGTCATTCCGGACAACAACATCATCTCCTTTGAAGTAGAGGGTAGAACAGACCAGTTCATTTGCGCGATGGACTCCCGGAAAGAAACAGTGGATAAAAAGATCCAACTCGCTGTCAGGAAAGAAAGCTTTACCATCAGCCTCATCAGACTGAATGAAAATAACTTCCTCCAGACCCTCAGAAAGAAACTCGCCTGGGGCTTCGATACAAGGAATTAAGTATAAACAATACCAATTAACAGAGTTTTTACATCATATTTTCGTTTTTTTGGGTAATGGGCAGGAAAAGCAGCTTACTGATCTTCGTTGTATTCATGTGTTTTAAGGCCTGGGCCCAGCCGCAGGCAACAGTTTATGAAGGGGAAATTGGCATCAGCGCTGGTGTGGCCCATTATTTCGGCGACCTCAATAACAGGGCCGCATTGAACAGGCCCAAGATGGCCGTCGGCGCATTTTACAGGAAACAGGTGGGAAATTACATCGGGGTGCGCCTCGGATTCCATTACGCCCGCCTCGGATATTCTGATATCTATAGCAAGAACGAATTCCAACAGACACGTAACCTCAGCTTCAACACATCCATGTGGGAAGTGGCCCTGCAGGGAGACTTCAACTTTTTCAAGTTTGAGCCCGGTAACCCGGATCATATGTTCACCCCCTACGTAACGCTGGGCTTTGGGGTATTCGGCTACGATCCCTATGCTTACCTGGATGGCGAAAAATACTTTCTCCGCCCACTTGGGACTGAGGGTCAGGGAAGTTCCATTTACCCGGATCGGCAGTTCTACGGAAATACCGCCTTTTGTTTCCCCTTGGGGATGGGTATCAAGTATAATATCAACCCCTCCCTGAACTTCGCCTTCGAGGTGGCCTATCGTTTTACAAATACAGATTACCTGGACGATGTGAGTACCACTTACGCCGGACCTTCTGCATTTACCCCCCAGTCGCCTGCTTTTTTCCTGCAGGACAGGAGCTATGAGAAAGGCACACCCATAGGGGTCGCAGGTCGCCAAAGGGGATTCAGCTCGCAAAGAGACCAGTACGTGATCATTGAGGCCAGCCTGGCCTTCGTCCTGACCTCCTACCGGTGCCCCACGCCCCGCCGCCAGTACTAGCATTCAAGGAATAATTTTTCATTCGCGAAATAGCCAATTAGATAATTTATCTTTGAGCCATGACCCTCAAGGATCATATCAATATGGAAAAGCTGCCCAGGCATATTGCCATCATCATGGATGGCAATGGAAGGTGGGCTGAAGAAAAAGGCCAGGATCGCCTTTATGGTCATTTCCATGGCGTGGAGAGCGTCCGGAACATCGTTGAAGGCTGCGCAGAACTAGGCATAGAATACCTAACCCTGTACGCATTTTCTACCGAGAACTGGGACCGGCCCGTTTATGAAGTGACTGGATTGATGGAACTCCTGGTGGAAACCATACGCAAGGAAGTACCTATTCTTAATAAGAATAATATAAGGCTGCATGTGATCGGCGCACTCGATATGCTGCCTGAATATGCGCGCCGGGAACTGAATGAAGCACTCGAAATGACGGCGGCCAATACGGGGTTGAACCTGGTTATGGCCCTCAGCTATAGCTCAAGGTGGGAACTGGTCAATGCGGTGAAAAAGATCGGGGAAGATGTAAAATCAGGCAAAATACAGCCGGAAAACATCAATCAGGATACCCTCGAGCAATACCTTTCCACCAGTGAATTCCCGGATCCGGAACTCATGATCAGGACCAGCGGTGAGTTCAGGATCAGCAATTTCCTGCTGTACCAGCTCGCTTATGCCGAGCTCTATTTCACTTCCACCCGCTGGCCTGACTTCCGAAAAGAGCATCTTTATGAGGCGATCGTCGATTTCCAGAAACGGGAACGGCGTTTTGGCAAAACCACCGGCCAGATCAGGACCGAGACCAGCGATCATTTGTCCTAACTCAGAAAACAAGGGTCGTTTTAACAAAGCATTCAAAGAAAAGCCGTTATTTTGCCGCCTAATTTCGAAAACTGTAGATCCCGGATGCGCGTAATAGGTACTATCCTAATTCTTACTGGTCTTTTCTTCACTAAAAATGCTGCCGCGCAAACCGATAGTATTCCTGGTAAACGAGAAAGTGCCGTAGTGGTGCAAGACACTCTTCCGGCTTCGGTTGACCCGGAATTGCTCAATATCCTGAATTCGAAGACACCCAAAAAATACATCATCCAGGACATCAAAGTCACGGGTGCCAAATTATTCGATCCCGCTATAGTCATCTCGGTATCGGGTATGGCGGTAGGGGACGAAGTGACCCTTCCCGGAGGGGATCTTTTTTCCAAAGCCATCACCAGGCTCTGGGCCCAGAACATGTTCACCAACATCAATGTGTTTATCACGAAACTGGAAGGTCGGAACATATGGGTGGAGATCATGGCAACGGAGAGGCCCATGCTTTCGGATTTCCGTTTCAAGGGTATCAAGAAAGGTGAGGCAGACGAGTTAAAAGATAAGGTGGGTGTTTTCCAGAATCGCGTGGTGACGGATAACATGAGGCTCAATGCCATTGAGAATATCAATAAATATTATATCGAGAAAGGCTTTCTCAGGGTCAACGTAAAGATCAACGAGATCCCCGATCCAAAATCAAACGGCAAAGTGATCTTCGAGTTTGATGTTGACAAGGGCCGTAAGGTGAAAGTGGACAATATCCATTTCTTCGGCCAGGAAACCATTTCGGAACAAAAACTGAAGGGGCAGCTCAAGGGAACCAAGGAAATGAGTAAGATCACCCTTTTCCCTTCAAAGGTGGAAAGCCCTTACGGTGAAGTGAAAACACAGTCCTGGTCAGAGTTCAAGAAAGAGAAAGGCTATCTGTATCCATCCAAGATCCGCGATTATATTGAGCCCTGGTTCAGGTTCAAGATGTTCGCTAATGCCAAGTTCAATGAAAAGAAATACGGGGAAGACAAGGAGAAAGTGCTCTCTTACCTGAACTCCCAGGGTTTCCGCGACGCGCAGATCGTTGCAGACACGCAATACCTCAATGCCAACGGCAGCCTGAATGTTGACCTGAAGATCGACGAAGGCCGCAAATATTATTTCGGAGATATCAGCTGGAAAGGTAATACCAAGTATACCGATTCATTATTGACCCTATTGCTCAACATCAAGAAAGGGGATACCTACAACCTGGAGACCCTGAACAAAAGGCTTGGCAAGGAACTTTCCCAGGAAGGCGGCGACATCAGTTCGTTGTATATGGACGATGGTTATTTGTTCTTCCAGATCGATCCGGTAGAATCGGCGGTTTATAATGACACCATTGATTTCGAGATCAGGCTGCGCGAAGGGCCACAGGCAACCATCAAGAACGTAAATATTTCAGGTAACGAAAAAACCAAGGAATATGTTATACGCCGTGAACTGAGAACCATTCCGGGTGAGAAATTCAGCCGTTCGGACCTGATCCGTTCACAGCGTGAGATCGTGAACCTCGGTTATTTCGACCAGGAGAAATTAGGCCTGCAGCCCGTGCCAAACCAGGAAGACGGAACCGTGGATATCAATTACTCCGTAGTTGAAAAATCCTCTGACCAGCTTGAACTTAGCGCGGGTTGGGGCGGTGGTATCGGTCTGACAGGTACCCTTGGTGTAACCTTTAATAATTTCTCCCTGAAGAATATCTTCAAGAAGGAAACCTGGGATCCGCTTCCATCTGGCGATGGGCAGAAACTTTCCATTCGTTTCCAGTCTAACGGTCGTTTCTTCCGTTCTATCAATGCCTCGTTTACCGAACCATGGTTAGGCGGCAAGAAGCGGAATTCGCTTACCGTCAGCATTTTCAACAATAAGTTTTCAAATGCCTTTAATCCCAATACGGGTCAGTTCGATAAACGTTTCTCGGACTCCTCATTCCTGAAAACCACGGGTATGACACTTGCTTTGGGCAGACAATTAAAATGGCCTGATGACTTTTTCACCCTGGTGACTTCGCTCAACTTCATTAACTATAATGCCCGTAACTACCCGATCTTCCCTGGATTCAGTAACGGTAAATCCACCAATATCAGTTTAAAGATCGCGTTGAGCAGGAACTCCATTGACCAGCCCATCTTCCCGAGAAGCGGTTCCAATTTCATGTTTAGCGGACAGTTCACGCCGCCATGGTCATCCCTTAGGGGAATCAATGAAGCCGACATCTTCAGGCTGGTGGAATTCCATAAGTGGAGGTTTACGGGCGAGTGGTTCGTTCCCCTGACCAAAGCGGCAGGTGCCGAGAAAAACAGGCAGTTTGTGTTGCGCGTTGCCATCAAATATGGTTTCATCGGCAGATATACCTCCCAGTTGCCGGTCTCTCCATTCGAGAGATTCCAGGTGGGTGATGCGGGTCTGACCAACAACTTCGGTGTATTGGGATACGACATCATTGCCCACAGGGGCTACCCGGTGTATGAGTCATCCGACCCCTCGGTGAACCCCGATCAGCAGCAGGCATCGCAGTTCTTTACGATCTTTAACAAGTACACCATGGAGATCAGGTATCCCATCGTCACAAACCCGAGCAGTACCATATTTGGACTGGCCTTCTTTGAGGCGGCCAATGGCTGGTACTCGTTCAAAGAGTATAATCCCTTCCGCTTGAGACGATCTGTAGGTTTGGGTATGCGATTCTTCCTGCCTATGTTTGGTCTGTTGGGCTTCGACTATGGTATAGGGTTAGACAGGATTACGAGCGGGGGCAGGATGAAGGATGCTTCCAGATTCACATTCATGCTCGGATTTGAGCCGGAATAGTATTTATTTGCCATCTAAAATATACGCCATGAAAAAGTTAATCATCCTTGCAATATGCTTTCTGTTCATGACTGGTATCAGCCAGGCGCAGCGTTATGCGATCATTGATACGAAATATATACTCGATAAACTCCCGGAGTACAAGGACGCGCAGAAGAAGCTTGACCTCCTGAGCGAGCAGTGGCAGAAAGAGATCGATGCCAAACAGGGGGAACTTGACCAGATGTACAGAAACTTTGAAACTGAGCAGGTTATGCTGAGTGACCAGCTGAAAAAGAAGCGCGAAGACGAACTTTTCAATAAGGAAAAAGAGCTCCGTGACCTTCAACGCAGGCGTTTCGGGTTTGAAGGTGATCTTTTCAAGAAAAGGCAGGAGCTGATCAAGCCTGTGCAAGACAAAGTATACAACGCGGTACAAAAATTGGCGGTATCGAGGCAGTACGACTTCATTTTAGATAAAAGTGAAGGAATTACCGTTATCTTTGCCGACCCCAAACTGGACAAAAGTGACGACGTGCTGAAGGAGATCGGTGTTAAATAATTCACAACCGGCGTTGGGAAGCAACTTTGAAAAGAGTATACGCTACTATTTATAACAGAACCAGAATTTTTACAAAACAGCAATCTACATGAAAAAGTTAGTCGTAATGGTATGCATCGCTGTGGCAGGAATGGTTTCAACTGAAGCCTTGGCCCAAACTGCCCCGATGAAAGCAGCATATGTCAGTGTTGACGAGGTGGTACAGATGATGCCGGAGTATAAAAAAGCCATGGGTGATCTGTCCCAGTTCGACAGTGCGCTCCAGATCAATTATGCGGAAACCCTGCAGGAATTGAACAGGCAGGACAGCATCATGAAGGCCGATTCACTGAAATGGTCAAATGCCCAGAAAACTGCGAAAAGGGAGAACATGAGGAAACTGTTTACAGACCTCCAGGGCTTTGAACAATCTTACCAGCAGCAGATGCAGGCTAAGAACGAAGAACTGCTGGCTCCTGTAGCCCAGAAAGCGAACCAGTTGATTGCAGAAGTCGCTAAAGCATCAGGATACAGCCATGTGTTCCGTAAGGAAGCATTGCTCGTGTATCCGGAGGCGGATGACCTGCTGCCGCTTGTGAAGAAAAAATTAGGGCCCACCGCGGTGGCACCGCCGGCAAGGCCAGCTGCTATTCCAAGGAGATAGATCATTTAATCTGTATGATAAAAAAGGCGTCCCCCCAATGGGATGCCTTTTTGTTTTATTTTGGGCTTCCAACATCTTTTTCTTTGTATGATCGGGGTATTTGATTCGGGCTATGGCGGACTGACCGTGCTGAGGTCGCTGGTGGATAAACTACCGGCCTATGATTTTATCTACCTCGGCGACAACGCCAGGGCTCCCTACGGTACCCGATCTTTTGAAACGGTCTATGCGTATACGCTACAGTCCGTAAAATGGCTTTTTGGGCAGGGTTGCCCCCTGGTGATCCTGGCATGTAATACAGCCTCTGCCAAGGCGTTGCGGACCATCCAGCAGAAGGACCTTCCTGCAATCAACAGTGGGAAAAGGGTCTTGGGGGTTATCAGGCCCACGACCGAAGTGATCGGCCGTTTTTCAAATACCGGGGAGATCGGCATCCTTGCCACTCCTGGCACGGTCAGTTCCGGATCTTACCCCATTGAGATCAATAAATTTTTTCCCGGTCTGAAGGTCCATCAACAGGCCTGCCCCATGTGGGTACCCTTGATCGAGAATAATGAACATCAGACACCTGGGGCCGATTTTTTTGTGAGCAAGTGCGTAGACGGGTTGCTGTCAAAATCCCCCGGAATTGATACGATCCTGCTGGCCTGTACCCATTATCCCCTGCTGCAGGAGAAGATTTCCAAAGCCGCGGGCAAGTCGGTTAAGATCGTGAGCCAGGGGGAAATTGTAGCTGAAAGCCTGGCCGATTACCTGAACCGGCACCCCGAGATGGAGCAAAAATTGGGAAAAAACAGGTTGAGGAAGTTTTTTACCACGGACGCTGCCGATGAGTTTGACCGCCATGCCACCAGTTTCTTCGGTGAGCAGATAAAAAGTGAGCATATTCATTTGTAGGGCCACCCGCCGGCACAGAACACCTTTGGGCTTGTGGCCGGTGGGCCAGCGCCGGTCCCGGGAATCGCCTTAAATTGCTCATTTTAATTTGGGTTGACTGGAATAAAAATGTACCTTTGCCGTCCTTTCACGAAACAGGGGTATGGTGACCTCTGCATTTGATCTCAAAACCGGGGTGTTCCCGTATTTTACAACGTGAAAAAATAAAGATATGAAACGTACATACCAACCTCATCGTAAGCGCCGTAAAACCGTTCACGGTTTCCGTAAGCGCATGGAAACTGCCAATGGCCGTAAGGTGCTGGCAAGCCGTCGCAGGAAAGGTCGTAAGAAGCTGACTGTTTCTGATGAGTCGAAACTGAAGTAAGATCCTTCAATTTCCGCAAGATATTTTACCCCGCACCAGGTATTTACCCGGTGCGGGGCTTTTTGTTTTGGTAACTTTAGTACGTTGAAACAATTCACCCTTTCCAGGCAGGAGCGCCTCAAAAGCAGGAAACAGATCGATCGACTGTTCAACGGCGGGAAGTATTTTAATATCGCCCCGCTGCGGGTGGTTTATGAGGTTGAATTTGGGGGTATGTCCCCGGCTTTACAGTTTGGGGTAGGCGTATCT
>JBBAJN010000001.1:1379-53346 GCA_040404045.1 Chitinophagaceae bacterium | reverse complement strand
AGATTGATTCGGGAAGCCTGGCGTTTGCAGAAACTGCCGCTGCAGGATCAATTGAAAAATAAAGGGCTGGTGATCCGGTTGTTTGTGATATACACCGGTCGTGAACTGCCCGATCAGCAACTCATAACGGAGAAAATAAGTTTGGCGGTCCTCAGGTTAGCCAATATGATCCATGAAACGAATACTTCAAATACTTAGCCTTCCGTTCATCTTCCTGGTGCGGATCTACCAGCGCGCGATTTCCCCGATGCTGGGCCCCAAGTGCAGGTACACGCCTACGTGTTCCGAGTATACGGTACAAGCCCTCAAGAAGCACGGCCTGATCAAGGGAGGATGGCTTTCCATCAAACGAATTTCAAGTTGCCATCCATGGGGTGGGAGCGGGTATGATCCCGTGCCGTGATCAATTGGCTAATTAGCTGATTTGCTGATTGGCTTATTCTTTAGATCATACGGGCTTCTATTGAGCAATGCCGAAAGGGAAAATAAAAAAGGATTGGCGATGATCTGCCAATCCTTACTTATTAATGAGCCAAGTAGCTAATTAGCCAATATTAAAAACGCTCTGCAACCTTACTCCAGTTCACCACGTTCCAGAAGGCTGCAAGGTATTCTGCGCGGCGATTCTGGTATTTCAGGTAATATGCATGTTCCCAAACGTCCACGCCCAGCAAAGGTGTTCCTTTTACTTCTGCAACATCCATCAGGGGATTATCCTGGTTTGGTGTGCTGGTCACGGCGAGTTTACCGCTGGCATCCTTGATCAGCCAGGCCCATCCGCTTCCAAAACGGGTCATGCCGGCGTTGTTCATTTTTTCTTTCAGGCCGTCCAATGAGCCGAAGGCTTCATTGATCGCATCTGCAAGGGCACCAGTTGGGGCACCACCCGCATTTGGCGCAAGGCTTTCCCAAAAGAAGGTATGATTCCAGTGTCCGCCACCGTTATTCCTGACTGCAGGGGAAATTGAACCCGCTGCAGCAACCAGTTCTTCAATGCTTTTATGTTCGTTGGGTGTGCCGGTGATGGCCTTATTCAGATTGTCCACATAAGCCTGGTGATGCTTTCCGTGGTGGATCTGCATCGTTGTAGTGTCAATATGTGGCTCAAGCGCGTCATGAGGATAGGGCAGGGGTGCTAGTGTAAATGGCATGGTAATATTTTTTTAATGTTTCGAAATGAATTGTTTCAGTTTCACAATTCGTGTGCCCTTTGGCGTAATACTCAAACAAAATTAATGGCAATTGGTTGAAACTAATTCAGTTCGGTAGCTAAAGTTTATCCAGTTTTTCTGACAGGTGAGGCTTAAGGGCCCTTGGTTGGTGCATTCCTGAACTCCCATATGCCGTAACAAAGAGTTAACAGTTCAGTAATGATCAGGTCATTTTGCGGAAAGAGTTTTGCCTTTGGCATTAGTGCCGTTATGAAGTGCTTAATCGCATGGAATATCTATTAATTGCAAAGCGCCCTGCCATTCCTGGCGGGGCTTTTTTGTTCGCTTAACAATTTCTTAATGTCCGGTAACAATTTGGTAATACTGGCAGGGGCGTCGTTTTGGCCCGGATATCAATCTTTGCACCGCAATTAATAGATAATCTTGAGATCGAGTATTAAGGTCATTGGTATGGTGATCCTTGCGCAGCTATGTATAGTTTCTGCCCTGGGTCAGGTTGCCACAGAGAAAAGCACAACAGAGAAGCCTTCCGAGAAAAAGGAGACCCGGCGGTGGTACGAAGTCATCACTTTGCGAGGGTATATGCAAATGCGGTATAACAGGCTCCTTGAAACCAATCCCAAGCTCAAATGTGAGCAGTGCGACAGGTCATGGGGGGAGAACGGCGGTATATTTATCCGCCGTGCACGCCTGATCTTCAGCGGGAATGTTACAAAGAATATCTTCTTTTACATCCAGCCTGACTTCGCCAGTTCCGCCGGCTCATCCAATCATTTCTTCCAGATCCGTGATGCCTATGTGGATATCGGCTTCGATAAGAAGAATGAATTCCGTGTCAGGTTAGGTCAGAGCAAGGTTCCATTCGGGTTTGAGAATATGCAATCGAGCCAGAACAGGCTTCCGCTAGATCGCGCTGATCCGCTCAATTCTGCCGTTTTAAATGAGCGTGATCTGGGTGTTTTTTTCTATTATGCGCCCGCGAAAACCAGGGAGTTTTTTGCCCGAATGGTGAGTGAGAATTACAAGGGCTCAGGCGACTACGGTGTAGTGGGTTTTGGCGTTTACAATGGCCAAACTGCCAACCGACCCGAGCTGAATAACAATCTCCACGTGGTCGGTCGAGTTAGTATACCTATCCAAATAGGTGATCGATACATCGAGCCGGGTATCCAGGCGCATGCAGGCAAGATCGTTTTGCCTTCGGATCTCCGTACACCCGGGGTGAAATCCGTCAAGTCTTTTGAGTTCAACGATCGCAGGGTGGCTGGTACTTTTGTACTTTATCCTAAACCCTTTGGTATCCTGGCAGAGTACAATGTGGGCCAGGGTCCCCGATACAATACAGCCAGGGATTCCATTGAAACCACTGATCTTTCAGGCGGGTATGCCACCATCTACTACAGGATCCAGACTAAGGATAAGAAAATGTTCTTTTTCCCCTATACCAGGTTGCAGCAGTATAACGGGGGAAAGAAATTTGAACAGGATGCGAGGGCTTATGACTTGCGGGAACTGGAGATAGGGGTTGAAACGCAGGTCAACAGATACCTCGAGCTAACGGCCGCCTATGTATTCTCGAACCGTGAATTTGAGGACGGTCGATTGAAGGACAATAATCAAAAGGGGCGCTTATTGAGGCTGCAGGTCCAATTGAATTTCTGATCTTCATTATCGTTTTCTCCTGAAGAACTCCCTGATCAGTTCCGCGCATTCATCGGCCAAAACAGCCTTTGTTACCTGGGTTTTCGGGTGAAAAGGGTGCTTGGTGCCGGTCACCCGCCGGTGACCGTTTTTTTCATCATCAGTACCCCAAACGATCCGGCCGATCTTGCTCCAGTAAAGTGCTCCGGCACACATCAGGCAGGGCTCTACGGTAACGAACAGGGTTGCATCCGGCAAATATTTGGCACCCAAATGGTTGAAGGCCGATGTAAGCGCGATCATTTCAGCATGGGCCGTGGGATCGTTCAGCTTTTCCACCATATTGTAACCCCTGGCGACCACCCGGTCATTAATGACCACCACGGCACCAACCGGCACTTCGTCTTCTTCAAAAGCAATTGCCGCCTCTTTGAGCGCCAGTTTCATAAAATATTCATCTGTATACATGCAGGAAGAGATTCGTAGCTTTAAGGTTGGGAACGATGGGCGTTGAAGGTAAACATAAATAGATAAATTTTTTGTTATGGGCACAGTGGTAAAAGAGACCGGCCTGCTGAGTACCGGGGATCCACAGTTCGCTGCTGACATCAAAAGGATTTACAGCCGGCAGCAAGCTTTTTTTGAATCTGGGGCAACGCGTAGCTATGCCTTTCGTAAGCAACAGCTTAAGAAGATCAGGGATGCCGTAAAGAAATATGAGGACAGGATCATGGAAGCTCTTTCAAAAGACTTCAGGAAACCGACCTTCGAATCCTATGGTACCGAAATTGGTCCCCTGCTTACCGAGATCAGGCACACACTGGGCACCCTTAAGGACTGGATGCGTCCCAAGCGGATAGGTACGCCACTTCCATTTCTTCCAAGCTCCAGTTGGACATACCCAGCCCCCCTCGGTATTACGCTGATCATAAGCCCCTGGAACTATCCCTTCCTCTTGATGATGCGGCCACTTATCTCATCCATCGCTGCAGGGAATACCATCATCCTGAAGCCTTCTGAGATCTCAGCGCATACTGCGGCAGTGATCACGGAGATGATCCGGGAAAATTTTGATGAGGAGTATATCGCCGTGTTAAATGGTGACGGAGAGGTCGTTGGCAATGAGCTGCTCAATAATTATCATTTTGATCATGTCTTTTTTACTGGTTCTGTCAGAGTTGGCCGAAGCATTATGCAGATGGCGGCAAAACACCTGAGCCCGGTAACGCTTGAACTGGGTGGTAAATCACCCTGTATCGTAGACAAGGAAGTGGACGTTGATTTTGCCGCGAAAAAGATCGCATGGGGTAAGCTGCTGAATGCAGGACAAACTTGTGTGGCGCCGGATTATCTGCTGCTGCATGAAGACGTGAAGGATAAGTTCCTGACATCGTTACAGAAAATAATTCAACAGATGTATGGCCCTGACCCAAAGCAAAGTCCTGATTTTGCCAGGATCATCAGCGATCGCCGCTACAACGCGCTCGTGAATTTTCTTGGCAACGGCGAGATCCTGTTTGGTGGTGAAACCGATGCTTCCGAGCGATATATCGCGCCTACAGTGATCATCAATGCCAGGAAAGATGATGCCATTATGAATGAAGAGATCTTTGGTCCCATTCTGCCGGTCATCGTGTACCGGAACCGGGAGGAAGTGTTTCAGCACATCGCTGAGCATCCCTACCCGTTGGCGCTGTATATTTTCAGCTCAAACAGTAAAACTGCTGAACACTATATCGAGAATATCCGGTTCGGAGGCGGGTGCGTAAACAACACCCTTATCCATCTGGGTAATCCTGACCTTCCGTTCGGTGGCGTGGGAACCAGCGGTATCGGCCAGTACCATGGGGAGCATGGCTTTGAAACATTCAGTAGTGTAAAGAGTATTATGAAAACGCCTACCTGGTTTGATGTGCCGTTATGGTACCCTCCTTACAGGAATAATGTAAAATGGATTAAGAAAATTTTCCGTTAGCATGAGAAAACTGCTGAGCATCATTGTATTGGTTACCATCGCCTTTATCGCCTATGTTTTCCTTGCCAGTAAAAATGACAACATGTCCGCTCGCCAAAAGATCCTGAATACCTTGTACCCGGTCTTCACTGCCATGAACAGGATGGCAGGCAAAAACAGCTTGGTGCTGACCAATGCATCAGGTGTGAAACCCAGGACCTCGATCTACGATCTGACGGTCACCATGAACAATGGCCAGGACCGGTCCATGGCAGCATTCAAGGGCAGGAAACTGCTGATCGTGAATACTGCCAGTAATTGCGGCTATACGGGACAGTATGATGATCTGCAGAAGCTCTATGAAAAGTACAAAGGAAGGTTTGAGATCCTGGCATTTCCTGCGAACGACTTTAAGGAACAGGAGAAAGGGACCAACGAAGAGATACTGGAATTCTGCAAGATCAATTATGGGGTCAGTTTTCCGCTGGCGCAGAAATCAGTTGTGACGAAGGGTAAGGATCAGCACCCGGTTTTTCAGTGGCTCTCGCAGAAGAGCAAGAACGGCTGGACCAACAAATCGCCTTCATGGAACTTTTCCAAATACCTGGTGAGTGAAGACGGTGTTCTCACCCATTATTTTGACCCGGCTGTCAGTCCCCTTAGTGATGATATTGAGGCAGCCATTCAAACCCCATAACCATGTTCAGTAAATCCGACATCGAAAAGTATTTCACGGCCGAGAAGCAAGAGAGCCTGTTGTTTATGATCATAGGGATTGTGGCCATTCTTGCTGCCATCGCTTTCTTCTTTTTTATCCGTTCAGCTTTTTTTAAAGGCGCTTCCGTTCCATTACTCGTGATCGGGCTCATGCACCTGGTGGTGGGTGTCACCGTTTACAACAGGAGCGATGGTGACCGTGTCAGGAACGTATATGCCTATGATATGAACCCGGGGGAACTGAAAGAGAAGGAGATACCGCGAATGGAGAAGGTCAACCGAAACTTTGTGATCTACCGTTGGGCCGAGCTTGCCCTGCTGGTCACCGGCATGGTCCTCAGCATGGTGTACGGCCAGAATCCCGGCCGCAGTTTCTGGTATGGATTCGGCGTAGCACTTGCCCTACAGGCCGGAGTGACCCTTGTGGCTGATTATTTTGCGGAGAAGCGGGGTCTCGAATATTACAAGGGCCTGCAATCCTTTGTCAGTGAAAAGCGTTGATAACATGCCATGATCCGTATCCTTGCCATTTTCCTGCTCACCCACCTGGTCCTTTGCGGCCTCAGCGCGCAGAAGCTTAACGGAAGGATATCTCCTGCCCTTCAGGCTAAGTCCGCCGCCTATTTTCAAGACGATGTTTCCCCCAGGGCGTTTATCATTGAAATGCCACCTGCATCTGTTATGACACAAATCAGCGGGGTAGTGACCAGGCCCGCAGGGAATAACATATTCATTTTGACAGCTACACCTGCAAAGATCTGGAAGGTTATGACCTCCGATCTGCCCTTTCTTTACCTCGATGAACAGTTAAAGCCGGTCACCGAGACCGGCGTGCTTGTTTATGATATGACGGCAAACAGGATCAACGCCGCATGGAATGAATTTCCGTTGTTGAAGGGAGAAGGACAGGTGGTGTCGGTGAAGGAGAACCGGATGGATACCAGCGATGTTGACCTGCTGAAACGGTATCTGACTTCCCCCGGGGTTTCACCCATCAGTGAAACCCATGCTACGGCCATGACCACATTAATTGCCGGCGCAGGGAATTCATTCTACACAGGCAAAGGTGTGGCGCCAAAGAGCCTTTACAGTTCTTCCGATTTTATCACGGTATTGCCGGATACGCCCACCTATTATACATCCCTTGGCATTGGGGTGCAAAACCATTCCTACGGAACAAGCCTGCAGAGTTTTTATGGGATCAATGCCCGGGCCTTCGACTTGTCCGTGCAGGAGAACCCAAACCTGGTGCATGTGTTCTCTGCGGGAAATTCGGGAAGGCAGGTGGCCGGATCTGGCATCTATGCCGGCATTCCCGGATATGTCAACATCACCGGCAATATGAAGATGGCCAAGAATATCCTGCTGGCAGGCGCCATGGATTCTGTGGGTAATGTACCTGGCCTCAGTTCCAGGGGGCCCTTGTATGATGGCAGGATCGCGCCGCATGTTGTTGCATTTGGGGAAGATGGAACTTCCGGCGCCGCTGCACTGGTATCCGGCGTGTCGCTGCTTCTTCAGCAACAGTATAAACAACTGTTCAATGCCGCTCCCACCGCAGCGCTGATCCGGGCATTGCTCCTCAATAGTGCCGAGGATGTTAGCGCGCCCGGACCCGATTACCAGGCAGGGTTCGGAAAATTGAACGCACTGATGGCCCTGCTCACCCTGAAAGAAAATAGGTTTTTCAATGGTGTCATACAGGGTTCTTCCTCCCGGGAGTATCGGGTCAACGTACCTGCCGGAACTGCTGAACTCAAGGTGACATTGAGCTGGAATGAACCTGCCGCTGCGGCAGGAGCGGAGAAGGCAATGGCCAACGACCTTGATCTTGAGCTTGAAATGCCTGGCGGTGCTATAATCCTTCCCTGGACATTAAGCAGCTATCCTGCTGCGGACTCGCTTCGTAAACCAGCTGTGAGAAGCCGGGATACACTGAATACAAATGAACAGATCACTGTTGCGGTGCCGGCAGGGGGACAATACATCATCAGGATCAGGGCCGGCATACTGAGAACATTGCAACAGTCATTTTCAATAGCATACCAGCATGTAGCCATGGATTCGTTTTCTTGGAGCTTCCCGCATCGCGATGAAGCTGCTGTATCAGGCAATGAGATCTACCTGAGATGGGGACCATGGCATTCCCATACCGTTGCAGGATTACTGGAGCTAAGTCGTAATCAGGGACCCTGGGAACTGGTCAGCAACAACGTTGATCTCAGGAAAGGGTTTTATCCTTTTAGAACCGGAGATAGCCTGCATGAGGTGAAGTTCAGGATGACAGCGGGAGGCAGGCAATTCATCTCTGGCGACCTGCTGCTGTCACCAACACAGGTGAATCGTTATGGTTATGTCTGTGATACGGCGATCTTGCATTATTGGGACAGGGTTCCCCGTGCGTCGGGATACAGATTGTTCAGGTTGGTGCATGACACCATGCAGGCCATCGTAAATACCATTGATACAACCACTACAACGGCAAAGACAGGAAGCCTTTATTTTGCTGTGGCCACACTCTATAACGGCAAGTTGACCCTGAGAGGGCCTGCTACCGATTATTCAAAACAGGCAGTGGGCTGTTACATAGATAATTTTGTTGCCAGCCTGCAGGCAGATAACACGGCGTTGCTGAGGCTTAGCCTGGGCACATTGTACAGGGTAAAGAAAGTGGAGATCATTAAGTTGTCGGCCAACGGCCGGGTGCTGTTTAAAGCGGAACCGCCAACTTTGAGAAGTTTTGAATACGTCGATCTTAACCTCAGCAAAGGCTTGAATATTTACCAGGCGTTGGTTTACCTGGAAGATGGAAGCGTTCTTTATTCTCCGCGCGAAACCGTTTATTTTTTGGACGGGAGCAACTACATCCTTTATCCGAACCCGGTGCAAAGGGGGCAGGATGTGCAGGTACTGAGTGAATTGCCGGAAGACCAGAAGGTGTTGGTATACGATAATACCGGCAGGCTGGTCATGCAGGCAATACTAAGAGAGAAGGCCCAACGGATCTCTACGATAGGTTTAGCTCCCGGTATTTATCATCTTCGGATATTGGAAGGCAATACCATGGTTAAAAGGATCAGCTTTATTGTGCAGTAACGCCATTGGTGCTCACCAGTAAATCGTTTAAGCTTGAACTCCACTACCCTTCATGTTCATGTGGTTACGCTTTTTACTAATTAAATAGCGGGTAATTTTAGAAAATTTTAACATAGTTTTTTATCTTAAACCAGTAAGTAAATCCAATTAAAGAAAACTAAAAAACTGTTCAATGAAGAAATTATTAGGACTCGCCCTGGTTGCTTCCACTTTGTTCTCTTGCCAGAAGCAGGAAGCGCCTGCAAACGACACAGCTATTTCAGACGATGTTCTCGCTGCCATTGAAAAGGCGGGATTCTCCAAAGACGGCGTGATCAGGGAAGACGGAGGATATATTGTTGAGGGCGATATATTTATCGATGATGCGCACTTGCGTACCCAGCCACAGTGGGGTACACTGACTATTGCGCAGACCGAACATTATCGTACCACCAATCTGGTGAACGGGCCAAGGAACATTACCATCAGTCTTTCATCGAGGTTACCTGTAGCGTATGTATCGCATGTAGATGCTGTAATTGCACGCTATAACTCCGAGAACCTGGCGCTTACATTCTCCAGGGTAGCTTCAAACGGGAACATCAATTTGGTGACTGCCAATGGGAGTTACCTGGCATCTGCCGGCTTCCCCAGTGGCGGAAACCCTTTCGGCGAGGTAAAAATCAACACCCGCTCTCTCAATGGCCAACCCGCCAATACGATCGTTTCAGTCATAGCCCACGAAATTGGTCACTGTATCGGATTCAGGCATACGGATTATATGAACAGGGCGTATAGCTGCGGTGGTACACCAACAAACGAAGGTGCAAGTACGGTTGGTGCTATCCTGATCCCTGGTACCCCATCTGGTCCTGATGCTGGATCATGGATGCTCGCTTGCATAGGTTCAGGCGTTAACAGGCCTTTCACCGCAAATGACAAAATAGCCCTGAATGCCCTGTATTGATTTATTTGTCGTATCTTAAAGATATCAGGAGTCCCGTAAGACTCCCTATAATGCAGAATGCCAATCTCATGATTGGCATTCTGCATTATAGGCTATCTCCGGTTTATTGGTGATGACTTCGTGTTGATACTTCGTTTTTACTTCTTCCAATACTTCATCGATCTCTGCCACGGTTTTCAATACCACCAGTTTGTTCCGGTATTCCTTGATGTTTGGCAGGCCATGCAGGTAATTGGCATAATGTCTTTTCATCTCATTGATCCCCGCCACCGGTCCTTTCCAACTAACGGATCCGTATAGGTGCTTCTTAATCACTTCAATTCGTTCGGCGATCGTAGGGGAGGGAAGGTGTTCTCCCGTTTCCATGAAATGCCTGATCTCGCGGAAGATCCAGGGGTAGCCTATGGCGGCCCTGCCGATCATGATCCCATCCACCCCATACCTGTTCTTGTATTCAACGGCACGTTCAGGACTGTCAATGTCCCCATTGCCAAAGATCGGGATCCGGATCCTGGGGTTATTCTTCACCTGCGCTATATGGGTCCAGTCGGCTTCGCCCTTATAGAGCTGGCAGCGTGTTCTTCCATGTATGGAGAGGGCTTGTACACCCACATCCTGAAGTCTTTCTGCCACATCCATGATGTTGATAGAATCATGGTCCCAGCCCAGCCTGGTCTTTACGGTAACGGGCAGGGAGGTGCTTTTCACCACAGCTGACGTGAGTCGAACCATGAGGTCAAGGTCCTTAAGGACGGCGGCGCCGGCTCCTTTGGTCACTACTTTTTTAACGGGGCAGCCAAAATTAATGTCCAGCAGATCGGGCTGGACGGTTTCCACTATCCTGGCACTCAGGGCCATAGCCTCCTCGTCGCCCCCGAAGATCTGGATCCCCACCGGCCTTTCTTCCTCAAAGATGTCAAGCTTCTGGCGGCTTTTGATGGCATCCCTGATCAGGCCCTCGCTGCTGATGAACTCGGAGAACATCAGATCGGCCCCTTTCTGTTTGCAAACGGCGCGGAACGGGGGGTCGCTCACATCCTCCATGGGTGCCAGCAGCAGGGGAAAATCGGGTAATACTATCTTGCCTATCTTTATCATAATTCTGCAGCGCAAAGTTACGATTTGGCGGCCGAGTTCTATAATCGATCATTCTATGTATGATATTTATTCCCGCCCCGGTACCAGTTATGGCAGGGGTCTGATCATTCTTCTGGCCATGCTTGCCATGGGACTCTTCCTCGGAGGCGCCGTTTCTGTACTGGTCTGGTATGCGATGACAGGCAAAGGCCTGGAGAGTATGGAGTCCGATATGAGTAATCCGGCTTTTATCAACGCCCTCAGGGTGATTCAGTTGGTTTCCACCTTCTTTATTTTTTTCGTCCCTTCTGTGATCATGGCCTATATCCTGAATAAAAAACCTTTTCGGCTGCTGGGATTCAATTTTTATTTTTCTTCAAGGCAGATGGGCATGGTGGCCCTGATCATGCTGGCATCACTCCCGCTGGTAGGTGCACTGGGGGAACTCAATAAATTAATTCCGGTAGGGAAGGAACTTGAACTGTATTTTAAGCAAATGGAGGACCGGTATTCGGACACGGTTAAACTCCTTGCGAATATCAACTCCCCTGGTGCTTATCTCCTGTCGCTGCTGGTCATGGCCATTGCGCCAGCTATTTTCGAGGAAACCCTTTTCCGTGGCGCGCTGCAGAATCTCCTTCAGAAGATCTCCAATAATCCCTGGATCTCGATCGGTGTGACCAGTATCATCTTCAGTGCCATCCACATGTCTTACTACGGTTTCCTGCCCAGGGTAGCGCTTGGCGTTGTGCTTGGCCTGCTGTTCCATTTCACGGGAAGCCTTTGGCTGGCGATCATCGGGCATTTTTTCAACAATGCCCTTGTGGTAACCCAGATTTATATTTACACGAGGCAGGGCAAATCTGTGGAAGAGGCCATGAACGAAACTTTCCCCATATGGTGGGGACTGATCGGGATCGCTGCGTTGGTGGTGCTTTTCAAATTCTATCGCGAGTTTGCTGCCCAGGACCGCAAAACAAAAGTTCCTGCGGAAACGGTGGCTTTGGAAGATCAGTGGATGACGTGACTGATCCAAAGATTACCGTAACTTCCTGATCCAACAAATTCCCAACATGGCATTTAACTGGCCCGTATTTAAAGTTCGTGCCCGCACGGCGGTGATCTTTGTGGCCGTGATGGCTGCAGGTTTGCTGACCAGCCACTGGAGTTTCCTGCTGCTGTTCTCGGTGATCCATTTTGGTTGCTGGTTGGAGTACCAGAACCTGATGGCCAAAACATTTCCTTCTTATGGGGATATAAGCCCTTTTCACAAGTATGGAGTGATCCTGGCGGGCTGGGGTGCGATGCTGTTTGCAACAGCCGATTTCTGGACCATAGGCGATATTTCCCTGTCAGCCATCGGTCTCTGGCTGGCGCTGATCTTTGCTTTTGTACTGCCCATCACGGAGCTTTTGTTTACCCGTCACCTGGAACTTCGGAATATAGGTATTTCAATGGTGGGACTTGTTTATTTGTCGTTAAGCCTGTCCTTACTGGTGCATTTGAGAAGCGGGGATATCTGGAGATCGGAGGGTAAAGAGAATGTGTTTGATCAGATCTTGCAGTCCAGTGCGGCTTATACGGGCATGCTGGTTCCGGTCATCATCATCATTTCGATCTGGATCAATGACACCATGGCTTACCTGGTGGGTTCTTTTATCGGCAGAACACCGCTGTCTGCCATATCCCCTAAGAAGACCTGGGAGGGAACCATCGGTGGCATCCTGCTCTCTGTTGCTGTTGTCACTTTGTTGGGTGCCTATGTGGTGAAGGCGGCATGGGTACATTACCTGTCGATCTCGCTGATTGCTGCAGTTGCCGGAACATTCGGGGATCTTTTTGAGAGCAAGTTGAAAAGGATGGCCAATGTGAAAGACAGCGGGTCCTTTATGCCAGGGCATGGTGGCTTCCTCGACCGATTTGATTCGCTTTTGTTTGCCGTGCCTTTCGTATGGCTATATGCCGTACTTTTCATGTAAGATCCCAACCGACGACTATGACCGTTATCATTGTTCTCATTTGTATCCTGACTTTGGTGCTTCTGATCAGCTGGGGTAAGATCAATGCCTTTCTGGCATTTTTGATCGTTGCCATTGGCACCGGGTTATGGTTGGGTATCCCGTTGACAAAGATCACCCAGTCTGTGCAAAAAGGGATCGGCGATACACTGGGTTCGCTCGTTATTGTGATCGCCCTTGGTGCTATGCTGGGAAAACTGGTTGCCGAGTCGGGGGCGGCCCAGAAAATCACGAACGTGTTGATGAGGGCTTTTGGTCCTTCGCGCATTCAATGGGCCCTGATGATCACAGGTTTTATTGTAGGGATCCCTCTTTTTTATAACGTTGGTTTCGTGCTGCTGATACCGATCATCTTCTCTGCCGTATACCAGATGAAAATGCCTGCCGTTTACGTGGGTGTCCCGATGCTCGCTGCACTTTCGGTTACTCACGGATTCCTGCCGCCCCATCCTGCGCCATCGGCGTTGGTGGGCCAGTTCAACGCCAGCATGGGTATGACGCTCCTGTATGGCTTCATCGTTTCTGTTCCTGCGATCATCCTGGCGGGACCTGTTTTTGCAAAAACCCTGAAGCATATTACTGTTGAGCCCATCAGGACTTTTCAGAAAGACCCCATCCCGGATTCGGAGTTACCTTCCGCGGCCATGAGTTTTTCCGCATCATTGCTGCCCGTATTCATGCTTGCCGCTACTACTTTGATACCCATTTTAGTTCCGCTTACAGAAGGACAGAAGAACCTGCTGGTATTTTTTTCTGAGCCTTCGATTGTGATGCTTATCGCGTTGATCTTTGCCACATTTGCCCTGGGGATCCGCCCTGCCAGAAATATGACGCAGGTAATGAATATCTATGTGGATGCCGTAAAAGATGTGTCGATCATCTTACTGATCGTTGCAGGAGCAGGTGCATTGAAGCAGATATTTTCCGACAGTGGTGTCAGCAACGATATCGCCATGATGTTGAAAGGCTGGAGCATGCATCCGTTGATCCTGGGCTGGCTGATTGCTGCGGTGATCAGGGTGGCCATGGGTTCGGCTACCGTGGCCGGGTTGACCACAGCGGGCATTATTGCGCCCGTAATGGCTGGTACCAGTGTGGATCCCAACCTGATGGTATTGTCTATTGGTGCGGGAAGCCTGATGTTTTCCCATGTGAACGACTCGGGATTCTGGATGTTCAAAGAATATTTTAACCTGACCATCCGGCAAACCATTCGCTCCTGGTCGTTGATGGAAACCATAGTATCTATTGTGGGCCTGGCAGGAGTGCTGGCCCTCGACGCTATATTATAATTCATGTTATGAGTGCAGAACAAAGACTAATTGAATTGGGCATTGAGTTGCCCGAAGTGCCCGTTCCGAAGGCCATTTACAAACCCTGCCTGATAGACGGTCGGCATTTGTATGTCTCCGGCCATGTGCCGATGCGAGCTGATTTTACCCGCATAGCCGGCAAGGTAGGAAAGGATATGGATGTGGAAGAGGCCAGGAAGATGGCTCGTCTTGTTGGTATGCTGATCCTGTCGTCCATTCGGAAACATCTGGGCAGCCTGGATAAGGTGAAACGGGTGATCAAGGTATTGGGTATGGTGAATGCCGTACCCGAGTTTGACAAGCATCCGATCGTCATCAATGGCTGCAGTGAATTATTTGCCGAGATCTGGGGGCAGGAGAATGGTATCGGTGTCAGAAGCGCAGTAGGTATGGGTTCCCTTCCCGATGGCGTACCGGTGGAGGTGGAAGCATTGTTTGAACTATACGAAAATGTCTGATATGAAGTTATGGTACGAGATCGATAATGTTGATGATGTTCCTTCACCGCAGTTGGTAGTATACCCGGAACGTGTGGCGCATAACATTCGTGAGGCGATCATGATGGTAGGCGATCCGGGTCGTTTGAGGCCGCATATCAAAACCAATAAGACACCGGAAGTGGTCAGGATGATGATCGATGCAGGGATAACCAAGTTCAAGTTTGCCACTATTGAAGAAGGTACATTATTGGCGGAAGAGAAAGCTGCCGATGTGCTGATGGCTTATCAGCCGGTTGGTCCAAGGATTGGTCAGCTGGCTGAACTGATCATCAGTTTCCCCTCAACAAAATTTTCCTGTGTGTTGGACCACGCCCTGGCGGCTAAAAAGCTGAACGAAGAGTTTGCCAGGCTCGATCTGGTTGTTGATGTTTTCATAGACCTGAATGTGGGCATGAACAGAACAGGGATTAGCCCTGACCATGCTTTCGATCTGTATACATTTTGTGCTTCCCTTCCGGCATTGAACCTGCGGGGACTTCATGCATACGACGGCCACTTGAGGGATCCGGATATTGAAAGGCGAAAGGAGATTTGCAATGCTACCTTCAGCAGGGTACAGCAGCTGGCAGACCAAATTGTTCATGCGGGCCTTCCAAAACCCCTGATCGTAGCGGGCGGTTCTCCAACCTTTCCCATCCATGCGCAGAGAAAAGATGTGGAGTGCAGTCCGGGTACCTTCGTTTTCTGGGACCAGGGGTACGGGGAGATCTGCCGGGAGCAGCCGTTTTTACCTGCTGCCCTGGTGGTCACGCGGGTATTGTCCTTACCCTCGCCGGGACGGCTCTGTATTGATATGGGCCATAAAGCCATTGCCGCGGAGAATGAAATTTCCAGGCGCGCGGTTTTCCTGAATGCGCCCGACCTGAAGCTGATCAGCCAGAGCGAGGAGCACGGTATAGTGGAAGTTGCGGAGGGCCATGCTTATGTTCCGGGAGATGTTTTTTATGTTCTGCCTTATCATGTATGTCCTACTGTTAATCTGTACCAGCAGATGATCACGGTGACTGGCCACAGCGCAAAAGACTCCTGGTTTATTGAAGCCAGGCATTGATAAATTTAAATGATGATGTTTTGATCGTAGACCTTCATCTGGATCTTGCCATGAACGCTATGGAGTGGAACCGGGATCTTCGGTTACCCGTTGAAGTTATTAAGGAACGCGAAGGCGGATTGACTGATAAGCCAGATCGCGGTAATGCCACAGTGTCGTTCCCGGCGCTGAGGGATGGGGGAGTAGGTTTGGTGGTGGCCACCCAGATCGCGCGTTATGTTGCGCCGGGTAGCTCCCTGCCTGGCTGGGCATCAGCAGAGCAGGCATGGGCGCAGACCCAGGGGCAGCTGGCATGGTACAGGGCCATGGAGGAGCAGGGCGAGCTGTGCCAGATCAGAAGCAGCGCAGAATTGGACGGGCACCTGAGCATGCTGGAAGGAATGAACGGGAAGTCTAAATGGCCCATCGGTTATATCCTCAGCCTCGAAGGCGCTGATTCTATTGTTGATTTGAATTACCTAGATAAAGCGTATTCGTATGGGCTTAGGGCTGTGGGGCCTGCGCATTATGGTCCGGGTCGGTACGCCAATGGGACCAATGCAACAGGGCAAATGGGTCCGGAAGGACTGGCGCTGCTGAAGAGGATGGATGAGTTGAAGATGATCCTCGACTGCACCCATCTGTGTGACGATGCTTTTTGGCAGGCGTTGGAGAACTTTGCAGGACCTGTATGGGCGAGTCATAACAATTGCCGGAAGCTGGTTCCGCATAACAGGCAGTTCAGTGACGAACAGATCATGGCGCTTGTGGAGAGGGGCGCTTTGATCGGTGCAGCATTTGATGCCTGGATGATCGTACCGGGCTGGGAACGGGGACGTTCAACACCAGCGAATATGCATTGCGATATGCATAGACTGATAGACCATATCGATCATATCTGCCAGCTTGCCGGCAACAGCCTCCATGTTGCCGTGGGCTCTGATCTTGACGGTGGATTTGGTAGTGAACAATGTCCAGCCGATTTGAAAACCATCAGCGATCTGGTGGTGTTACCGGCACTCCTCGCGGACAGGGGATACAATAGAGATGATATTGACAATATCATGCAGGGCAATGCAATCAGATTCCTCAGGGCCAACCTTGAATAGGGATGCATTTATGATCTTGAGATTTTTGCGGTGAGGGCGATTTAAACTGGATGGTTGAGCGGCCTCACAAAGAACAGTATTTTTGGCAATAGCCGTATTGGGCTAATGCGCTTTATTCTTACATTTGCCGCATGACCATACACAAGGAAGGCTTTAGGACAATTGCGCTGGGTGGTGTGATCTACGTGCTGCTGAACTGGCTGATGTTTACGTTCGTTAGTGCCAACTATCCCATTATTGCCTGGATATTTTTTGTTGCCACTACGGTGGTTTTTGGATTCCTGATTTCTTTCTTCCGTGTTCCGGCCAGGAAACACACCGTTGAAGAAAATTGCATCATAGCACCTGCTGATGGTAAAGTGGTTGTCATTGAGGAAACCGTGGACCCGGAGTATTTTAAAGACAAAAGGCTACAGATCTCCATATTTATGAGTCCTGCCAACGTGCATGTCAACCGCAATCCTGTTTCTGGTGAAGTGGTGTACAGCCAGCATCATAAAGGAAAGTTCCTGGTAGCCTGGGATCCTAAATCTTCAACTGACAATGAGCGCCACAGCGTAGTGATCAGGAACAGCAACGGTGATGTGCTGGTTAAGCAGATCGCGGGTGCCCTTGCAAAAAGGATTGTCAATTACCTGAAGGTAGGTCAGCGGGTGGAGCAAACTGCCGAAATGGGTTTTATTAAATTTGGCAGCCGTGTGGATGTATTGCTTCCTCCGGGTACCAAACCAGCGGTAAGTCTGGGCCAAAATGTGAAAGGTGGTATTACCATTTTGGCCAGGTTGAATGACTAGATAGTCTTTCAATCGCCCATAAATCTTCGCTTTAACGATCAAAGGATCTTCTTCAGTTCCCCCAGATTCTGGATCACGTAAGTGGGCTTTATCTTACCATTCGCAGGCACTGCAGGATTAAAATATACCGTATCCATCCCTACATTGTTGCCTCCTTCAATGTCAGCGTCGAGTGTATCACCGATCATAATGGAATGTGCTGCTGTAGCGCCGGCTGCTTTCATGGCGTACTCAAAAATGGCCACATGGGGTTTCATAATACCGGCAGCTTCGCTGGTAATGATGTAGGTGAAATACTTGTCAATACCGCTGTTTCTCAGTTTTTCCATCTGGGTCTTCTCAAACCCGTTGGTGATCAGGTGCATCGGGTATTTCCTGCCCTCCAGGTAATCCAGTACTTCTATGGTATCGTGGAACAGGTTTTTTTTAGTGGGCAGTATCTGCAGGTAGCGTTCGCTCAATTGCCTGGCCAGCGGCTCGTTCGGCAGTTTGTAATCCAACAAGGTCCTCCACATCCGTTTCCAGCGCAATTCTTCCCGGGTAATATATCCTTTGCGAAACCTATCCCAGAAAATATTGTTATGGTGATGGTATGTTTCATGAAAATGTTCAAAGGCTGATATGCCCATGGACGCCAGTTCGAGCTCATGGTACAGATCGTACAGGGTTTCCCTGGAATTGGTATCAAAGTCCCAAAGGGTGTGATCCAGGTCAAAAAAAACATGCTGATATTTCATCCGGGGTATCGCTTTGAAGATGCAAACATACTATAGCTTTGAACATATAAGGTTAAATGATCCATATGAATGTAGTAATAACGGGCGCCAGCCAGGGGATCGGACAAGGGATCGCGGAACGATTCGCCAGGGAGGGTGCAAACTTGTTCCTGGTATCCCGGAACATGGATAAGCAGGCCAAATGGCAGCAGGATCTGATGGAGAAATACGGGATATCCATTTCCACGTTCAATGCGGACCTCTCGAAACGGGAGCAGGTCTTCGGTTTCGCAAATGCCGTACTCAGCGCATGGGACAATATTGACGTACTGGTGAATAATGCAGGGAGTTTCGTGCCCGGAAGTGTGCACAATGAGCCGGATGGGCACCTGGAGCAGATGATAGAACTCAACCTGTATTCAGCCTACCACCTTACGAGGCGCCTTATTCCTGTTATGATACAAAGACGTAAGGGGCATATTTTCAATATCTGCTCGATCGCGGCCCTTGCCGCGTACAAGAATGGCGGCTCTTACAGCATCAGCAAGTTTGCGCTGGAAGGTTTTTCAAAAAATCTTCGCGAGGAAATGAAACCATATGGCATTAAGGTAACATCGGTTCATCCCGGAGCCACGTTCACCAGTTCCTGGGAGGGCTTTGTTGAGCAGTCGAGGATCATGGAAGTAGAGGATGTAGCCAATATGGTATACGCTGCTTCATCTTTGTCACCAACCGCTTGTGTAGAGGATATCATCCTTCGCCCGCAGTTAGGTGATCTTTAACAAAATGGCATTGTAATTTTAGCATTGGTTTACCCATCGTGCAAAGAACTATTTACATATGTTGCCTTTTTCTTTTTTCAGCATTTTCTTCGTTTGCTGATGAAGTAAAGTTTACTGTAGCTGTAAGTTCCAACCGCATCAGCACGCAGGATTTCCTGCAGGTGGAGTACCTTATTGAGAACAGCAGGAAGGTGTCCCAGTTCATCCCGCCCGATCTTTCGGGTTTTGAGGTGGTGGAAGGGCCGGAACAGGCCTCTGGATGGAACATGGAGAATGGTGTGCTAAAGGAGTATGTATCGTTCAGTTACCTGTTGAAACCCAGGAAGGAAGGACGCTCCTTCATTTCCCAGGCCACAGCTACGATCGACGGCAGGGTGTACAGGACAAAGTCTGTGATGGTGGAAGTGGTAGGTGCTGTGATCCCCGGCATTTCTGAAGACCTGAGTTTTGCCGATGAGCTGGTGATGCGAAAAGGGGAGTCACTGGATGATAAGGTTCGTAACAATATTTTTCTGAAACTGGACGTCAATAAAACCTCCTGCTTCCAGGGTGAAGCTGTTATTGCCACCTATAAATTATATACGCGTTTACGTTCGGAATCAAAAGTGGTCAGGCGGCCGTCTTTCAACGGGTTTAGTGTGTATGATATGGTGAATCCAGAGTCGGAGGGACCATACCGGGAGCAGGTCAACGGGCGAGAGTATAATGTTTATGTTCTAAGGAAGGTACAATTGTATGCCCTGCAGTCGGGCAAGATAGACCTTGATCCCATAGAGGTTGAGAATACCATCACGTTCGTGAAAAGTGAAGAGCTTAAATCAGGACAATCCATTGGCCGGATAGTGAAGAATCTTACGGAGGGAAATGAAGATGAGGCTGTGGTTCGTGAGAAGGTCAATCTGTCCACTGCGCCGGCCTGGATTCAGGTGAAGCCGCTTCCTCCCACCACTGTTGCGGAATTTGCCGGGGCTGTGGGTGAGTTTGATGTGAAAGCCATGGTGTCCAGCGAGGTGGTGAACAGAAATGATGTGGTCAATCTGGTGATCCGCGTTTCCGGGAAGGGAAATTTTCCCATGTTTGGATCACCTGTGGTCAGGTGGCCCGATTCAACGGAAGTTTTTGAGTCTTCAGTACAGGAACATTTCTCAAAGTTTGTGAGTCCCATATCAGGATCTAAAGTCTACAATATCCCGTTCACCGTTCAGCAGGCCGGAGATATGGTAATACCACCTGTTGACCTGTATTATTTTGATCCAGTCAAAGGTAGTTATGCAGTAGCCCAGTCGGACCCCATACCGCTGCATGTAGAAGCCACTGCACCAAAGACTTCTGGAAAGAGGATCAGTATACCTGCCGTTCAGCCCGGATCACACGGAGTATGGATGTGGATCATGTATGTGGTGGGTTTTATTGTTGTTGGTGGCAGTATCTATTTACTGATGAAAAGGAGTGGCAAGTCTGCACCATCGAATGCAGCCCAGCCTCAATTGCCGGAAGCCCAGACGAAATCTGCCGATCCACTCGAACATATCCGAGAGGCTTTTGAGAAAGGTGACAGCCGGCAGTTTTACCAGCAACTTGGATTTGTGATCAACGATTGCCTGAGGAAGAAGTATCGGGTTGAGGACCCCGCTGATTGGGAATCAGCGTTGATAAAAACGGGTGTCGATCCGGAGATGATATCAACTATCCGCTCATTAAAAGAAGATGCCGCGTTGGCGATGTATACGCCATTTGTAATGGAATCTAAAATGGTGGAGGACCTGGCCCGCATTGAAAAGATGATATGCTGACCGGGATTACTATTCGGTGTATTTATATCCAACGCCGCGGGCCGAATGGAAGTAAAGCGGGTTCCTTGGGTCTGCTTCAAAATACTTACGGAAACTCAGAATAAAGTTATCGATGGTACGTGTGGTTGGAAATACCTGGTAGCCCCAGACTGACTGCAGGATCTTCTCCCTTGACACCACTTCATTTTTGTTTTCGATCAATAGTTTCAGCAGCATCACTTCTTTCTTACTCAGTTCCAGCTGTTCGCCTTTGTAGTTCCTGGCTTGTTGGGCCTTGAAGTCGATATGGTTACCGCCAAATTCGTATACGTCACCGAGGGAAGATCCCTTGCTGATCCTTTTGTTTTTCTCTATCAGTTTCTGGACGCGCAGGAAAAGTTCCTCGAGGTTGAAAGGCTTGATCAGGTAGTCGTCTGCACCTTTTTTCAGACCGAGTACCCGGTCTGCGCTATTGCTTTTTGCGCTAACGATCAGGATAGGGACGTCGTTATTCTGTAGCCTGAGGGTTTCTGTGACGCTTATGCCATCCACTTCGGGCAACATGATGTCCATGATCACCAGGTCAAAGAACTCATTTTCTAATCTCCTGAGTGCATCCAGGCCATCGCCGGAACAAGTCACTTCATAGCCCTCCAGTTCCAGGTTGAGTTTGAGTGCCTCGCGGAGGTTCTCCTCATCTTCCACTACCAATATGGTGGCCTTATTATTGGGCATACGTGTTGAATTCGAGGGTGAAAATACTACCTGCCGGCTGATTATCTCTCAGGAGAATAGTTGTGCCATGATCTTCCGCAATCTTCTGGGAGAGGTAGAGCCCCAGCCCCGTACCCTTAGTACTCCTGGTATTCTCGTTCCCAACCCTGTAGAATTTTTCAAAGATCTTACGACGGTCCTGCCCGGGTATACCAATGCCCTGATCAGCTACCATCAGCCTGATGAGCTGATCTTGCTTTTCAAGGCTGACGAGTACGGGTTTGTCGGCCGGCGAGTATTTGATGGCGTTTTCGATCAGGTTATTGAAAAGCAACTGTAACAGGAGTTTGTCGCCCCTGAAGGTGAGGCTATTGCTGATTTGCTCATCGATCTGTCTTTTCGGGAACCTGTTTTTAAGGTTTCGCACGGATTGTTGTAATAGATCGCTAAGGTCAAGTTCTTCGGGGTGGATCATATAATGGCCGGAGTCCATGCGGGTCACCAGCAGGATATTTTCGCAGAGGTCGTTCAGGCGGGCATTTTCTTGCAGGGTTACATCGATGATCTTCTCCTGCTGGGCCTGGTCGAGCTTTCTTTTCTGCATGGTCTCCAGGTTCAGTCGTGTTATGGCAATAGGTGTTTTCAGTTCATGGGTAACGGCCATCATAAAATTCTGTTGCTGTTCGTTCAGCCGGATCTGCCTGCGTACAGCGCGATATACGAATACTGCACCCAGCAGCATCAGGGCCAGAAAGGTCAGGCCCTCGCCCAGGTACTGGGCTTCATTCCTTTGCTTCTCTTCCTCGATGTAGTTGATTTTGACCTGGTAGTTGGGGTCGTTGAGTGAGATCAGTTCCTTCTTGAATAAATACATCTCCATATTCTGCTGGTAGAGTTCCACGAACCACCAGACCAGCGCGGCTATGATGTACATCAGCAGGATCCAGTATACCCAGGTGGCGATCCTGAGTTTGTTTTTTTTGTAGAAAGCCGACAGGCTCATTGCTGGGCGGTTTTTTCCAGCCTTATTCCCACATTCATGACTTCCCGAAGCGGATTTTCGCGCATGATGTGTTCAAGTATGAACTCATATTTCCCGGGCCTGGAGAATTTAACCGGGCGCCTGAACAGGAGTATGCGGTGTTCAAAGATATCATCCATCCCTGTTCCGGTCCATTTGTTCTGGGTGGCCAGGGGCAGGTCGAATTGCTGGGCGGAAAATGCGGTGTCACCCGGGCTTTTACTCTTGATCCTGACCCAGAGGTTGTTGAAGGCAAAAGCGTCTGTATGCCTTACCACAAAGAATATATTGTAGGCAGATGAGGTATCCGCGATGTCGAACGAAATGGCAGGTTTAAAGCTGCTGCTCCAGGCATGATCCTTAAGGGTAACGTGCTTCTCAAAGAGGCCGGTTTGGAGGCATGACTGCATCATGATGCAGGCAACTAAGGATATGATGAAGGGTCTCAAGTAGATTCTTTTTTCAAAGATAAGACATTGGGGAAAGCAGGGAACAGTTAAGGGGTTCTGCTGTTCCGGTAAGGCCTTTACAGGACATTAAGTACCTGCTCCTTGGCTTTCTCCAGTTCATCCTTCATCAACACCACAAATTTCTGCATTGCCGAGTCGTACGCCTTGGCACCTGTGGTATTGATCTCCCGGCCTACTTCCTGGAGCACAAAGGAGAGCTTTTTGCCCTTAGCGTCGTCTCCTTCATTCAGGATGTCCTTGAAATACTGGCAATGGTTCAGGAGACGAACCTGTTCCTCGGTGATATCCAGCTTTTCTATATAATATACCAGTTCCTGTTCCAGCCTGTTGGTGTCGAAATTATCTTTCCCTACGTTTTCCTCCAGCATTTTGACCATATTCTCTCGGATGCGTTTTTTTCGCTGGGGTTCAAGTTCCTTGATTTTCTCCTGGTGTTGCATGATGTTATTTATGCGCAACAGCAGGTCTTCTTCCAATACTTTGCCTTCTTCAATCCTGTGATGATCGATGTTTGCAATGGCCTGATCGAGTACTACCTTGAATTTCTCAAACTCCTCGCCGGACAACACGTCTGTTGAGGGAGTCACCACCTCGGGGAGCTTGATCAGGCTGCTGAGGATATGCGAGGGGTCGAGATTCAGGTCTTTGCACAGGCTTGCCAATGGTTGATAGTAAGACCTTGCCAGGTCTGTGTTGATGCTGACCGGCCTGGCAGCACCGTTCTGTTTCAATGTGATGATACATTCCACACTTCCACGTATAAGCGAAGATGAAAGGATGTTGCGGATCTCAAATTCATAAGGCTTCAGCAGCTGGGGAATCTTCAGCAGGATCTCAAATTGTTTGCCATTCAGGGACCTGATCTCAATCAGAAAAATCTTGTCCTGCACTGCCTGTTCTGACCTTCCATAACCCGTCATGGATTTGAGCATATCAAGTTGAGTTTATTTGTAAAGTAAGGTAGGGAAACTAGTTCGTGTGTAAAAATAAGAAAGCTCAGTTTGCACTGAGCTTCATTATATGGATGGGTTAGTAAGTACGGGAAAAGAATTCCCTCCACAATATTAAAAATAATTTTTTCTATATCGAAAACTTTTTTGATAAATTTTATTCACATTTTTTGGCGGAATGTGAATTACCTGATTCAAATAAGAAGGCCGTCCCTTTTTAACCATTTTCTGATTCTGGTCACAGCAATTGTACATTTGTGATATTCAAAAATTTTAGTGCATGAAATTTCCTTCACCAGTTTCATTATCGTGGCTCTCGTCATTGATCGGCGCAGAATTGGTCGGTGATGCAAATGCATTTGCGACTGGCATTAATGAGATCCATAAAGTGGAAGAAGGCGATCTTGTTTTTGTAGATCATCCGAAGTATTACAACAAGTGCCTGCAGTCCGCGGCTTCATTCATCATCATCAACAATGCTGTGGAATGCCCGCCGGGCAAGGCTTTACTCATAGTGGACCAACCATTCGAGGCATATCTTACAATAGTTCGGCATTTTCGTCCGTTCACTCCTGCGCATCAAATGGTCAGTGATTCTGCGGTGATCGGTGCGGGGACCTATATAGCACCAGGTGCTTTTGTCGGGCATCAGGTAAGCATAGGCGAGCATTGCAGGATAGCTCCCGGCGCAGTCATCCTTGATCATTCTGTGATTGGAAACCATGTAGTAATCCAGTCGGGCACGGTGATCGGTTCTGATGCGTTTTACTACAATACCAAAAAGGACCGTGAGGTTTGGTATAGGAGGATGGAAAGCTGTGGGAGGGTAGTTATCCACGATAACGTGGAGATCGGGGCCGGGTGTACCATCGACCGTGGCGTTACCAACGATACAGTGATCGGCACGGGAACCAAGATCGACAACATGGTTCATATAGGTCATGATACTGTGGTTGGCAGGAACTGTTTGTTCGCTGCGCAGGTTGGTATTGCCGGTGCAGTAGAGATCAAGGATGGTGTTGTACTGTGGGGACAGGTTGGTGTCAGCAAAACACTGACCATTGGTGAGAACGCAGTAGTACTGGCCCAAAGCGGTATACCCGGTGATCTGGAGGGCGGAAAGATCTATTGGGGCACGCCAACTGACGAAGCTGGCATTAAGAAGCGTGAGCTGATCTGGATGAAGCGGATACCAGAAATGTGGGAGAAGCTCAAACGATTGACTGATTAGCTAATTGGCTAATTGACTAATTGCCTGTGGCGAAATTGCTCGGGAATTATGCATCGTCGGGTAGCAAAGGCAGGATCGATGACTTTGAACAAAGAATCAGCCAATCAGCCAATGAGCTAATCAGCCAATTGATAATCGTACGGCATGAAATCCGCCAGTTTCTCCCAGCCCCAGTAACCGATGGTCAGAAGATCTCTCTGGTCGTAGAAGTATCCGTTTTTTTCAACCATAATATTTTCCCTGAATTCGAGTTCGGAGATCTGTATGGTATTGGAAGGGGATAGTTTGTTTTTGGTCAGGTAGGCGGTTTCCGGCAGCTCATTCATATAGGCTACGCGTAATTTGCCGGGAGGGCGAAGTTCAAGTTCCTCGTCTTCCATAGTAGTGAATTCATAAGGATCATTCAGTGGACGAAGCTTCCCTGTTTTGTCGGTGAACTGGATCATATAGCCTTCGCCCCGTAAAGTTTTTTCATAGTACGATTTCAGGAAGTGGGTCAGGGAGCCAAGATAGGCTTCTTCGCGTTTGAGTTTCCAGCTCTCTTTTTCGGCATCTGAGCCCTGCAGTTCTTCGAATAAAGGGTACCCTGTGAACTGGGTAACGGTGGATCCATAGTCGTGTATGAAGGAATCCAGCTGGTAACGGATCCGATACCCCAAGGCCTTGTTGGTGATGATCAGGTCTTCACTGGCAATGATCTTCAGCCGGTTCTTTTTTCTGCTGAAGAAAAATCTCAGTGCTGCAGGATTCTCGATCTGGCACAATGCGCTGTTCTCGGTGAGTCCGATAAACTGCTCCCGGAAAAAATCCCCGTATTTCTCGAGTCCGTTTCGGACTTCCGTGGTGGCTACCACCGAAACTTCCTCCAGGCTCTTATCCTTTTCTTTCAACACAAATTTCATCGTCTCGATGTTTTCCGTCTGCCTGTTGATCCGCTGGCTCTGGGTTTCGTATCCCGTGTAACTCACAACGATATCATACCCTCCGGACGGGACGGTGATGGAAAACTCGCCATTGCTGTTGGTCAGTGTCCCGATGGTGGTATTCTGGCAAAACACCGAGGCGCCGGACATGGGCTGTTGGGTTTTCTCGTCAACCACAACGCCGCTGACTTTATACTGGGCCAACAGGAAAATGGGAATAAGGAGCAGGGATACTGAGATGAGGATCTTTTTCATATTGAGATGGATAACCTTACAGGAATGCAAATATTGTGCTCTATTTGTTAACCCTGAGCAAATATTCCCTGCAGCTTTCGGCAATGGATTCCTCTAAAGGCTTGTAACTGAATCCGGGAAGTGCTTTCAGCAGCTTGGATCCGTCGAAATAAACTTTCATCTGTGCGGTTTCGGCAGTCTCCTTTGTGAGCAGTGGGTCCTGGCCGGTGAACAGGCTCTTTATCCGCTCCAGCCGCCATACCAGTCCAGCCATCAGCTTTGAAACTTTTCTGTGCGGGGGACGCTTGCCGAAGTATTTCGCCATCGTATTGAAAATATCCCGGAAGCCCAGGTTTTCGGCGGTTACGATAAATCTTTGTTCCGTGATGTCTGATTTCATCAGGCGAACCATCAGTTCGGCAACATCTCCCGCGTCCACGAATCCGCTGACGCCATCTGTGTACCAGGGAAATTCCCGGTATGCGTTCTTGAACGTTGCGGCGGAACTGTCGTTCCAGTCTCCCACGCCAAGAATGATCGTGGGATTTACGATCACGGCATTCAATCCTTCGCTCATACCACGCCAGACTTCCACTTCCGCCAGGTATTTGCTTTTACCATAGTTGGAAAGGTTGTTTTCTTCTGACCAGCGGGCTTCCTCGGTTACCACCATGCCGTCCCTTTTCCTGCCGAGGGCAGATACAGAACTTACATGCACCAGTTTTTTTACGTTGCCGGCGACGCAGGCATTGACCACATTGGCGGTGCCCTGCACATTGGTCCGCATCATGGCGCCCTTCTTCGAAGGATTGAAGCTCACCATGCCTGCACAATGATACACCTCCTCACAGGTTTGGCAGATCTCTTCCAGCAGCACTACATCATACAAGTCACCCTGAATCCAATCGATCGCATCGATCTCTTCCCTGGTAAGTAACGAAGGATACCTGTTCCTGTATAAGGCCCTGACCCCAGTGCCCTGCTTCAGCAGTTCCCTGAGGAGATAGGCGCCCAACAATCCTGATCCCCCTGTTACAAATACCATGAAATGAGTTTAATAATTGTAATATCCTTTTCCTGTTTTCCGTCCGAGCTCCCCGTTTTTGATCTTCTCTTCCTGTATGGGCGATGGCCGGAACCTGATGGCCTGATCGAAGGCCTCATACAGCGAGCGCGTCACGGTGAAATTAATGTCGTTCCCGATCAAATCCATGAGTTTGAACGGCCCCATCCTGAATCCTGCGTTCTCCAGCAGGCTGTCGGCCTGGGAAAAATCACAGACCCCTTCCTCCACAAGCTGCAAAGCCTCCAGGTAATAATGCCTCGCTACCCGGTTCACAATGAAGCCAGGGGAATCCTGGCATACAACAGGCGTTTTCCCCAGGGCCCTCGTAAAATCGATGACCCGATTGATCACCTCCGGACTGGTTTCTGAGGTTTGTACCACCTCAACCAATTTCATCAGCTGGGCCGGATTGAAAAAATGGATGCCGCAAAAACGGCCGGGCCCGTCCAGTTTCCTTGATATCTGGTATAACGACAGGGACGAAGTGTTGGAAGCCAGGATGGTTTCGGGCGAGTTGATCCTGGAAAGCGCTGAAAAAAGTGTTCTTTTTGCTCCCACATCTTCAATGATTGCTTCAATGATGATATCGCCGATACATACACCGGGATCGGCGCTGAAACTGATCCTGCCCATGATATCATCTGATTCCCGGGCCGTTATCTTCTGGCGCTCGGTAAGCATGTGAAGGTTTTTCCCGATCTGGCCACGGGCTTTATCCAGCGCGTTCACGCTGGGGTCAAACAGCATAGTCTGGAAACCGCTGCGCGCAGCGGTTTCCGCGATACCGCTACCCATGGTGCCTGCGCCACATACTACAATTTTCATCATGTTGCTGCACTGAACTGTTGCAGGAAGCGGATATCGTTCTCGCTAAACAGCCTGATGTCGTTAATGCCATATTTCAACAGTGCAGGTCTCTCTACGCCCATGCCAAAGGCAAAGCCGGTGTACCTGGTGCTGTCTATGCCACAGTTATCCAATACGTTGGGATGTACCATCCCGCAACCCAGGATCTCCAGCCAGCCGGTGCGCTTACAGACTGAGCAGCCACTGCCGTTACAAAGCATACAGCTGATATCCATTTCCGCGCTGGGCTCGGTGAAGGGGAAATAACTGGGCCTGAACCTCACTTTGACATCCTTGCCAAACATTTCCTGCACGAAGAAATACAGGGTTTGTTTCAGGTCGGCAAAAGATACGTTCTCGTCTATGTAAAGACCTTCCACCTGGTGGAAAAAGCAATGTGACCTTGCGCTGACGGTCTCGTTGCGGTACACACGACCCGGACAAATGATCCTGATCGGTAGTTTGCCTTTTTCCATCTCCCGGATCTGGATATTGCTGGTATGTGTACGCAGCAGCCAGTCCGGGTTCTGGGAAAGATAAAACGTGTCCTGCATATCCCGGGCAGGATGGTTCTCCGCAATATTCAGGGCGGTGAAATTATGGAAGTCGTCTTCAATTTCAGGACCCTCCGCCACGGCAAAACCCAGCCGCTGGAAGATCGATACAATTCGGTTACGCATCAACGTTACAGGGTGCCGGCCACCTATTGGCAATGGATCGCCCGGCAGCGTTATGTCTTTCGATTGCTCCTTACCGTTACCCGTATCGCCCAGCGAAGACCGGAGGGTTTCGTATTTCTCTTCAGTGAATACCTTGAAGCTGTTCATCACCTGCCCGAAATCTTTTTTCTGTTCCGGTGCTATATTCTTCATCTCACCCATCAGGGCTTTAATGATCCCTTTGGTGCCAAGAAACCGCGTACGGAAGTTTTCCACCTCCTCTGCATTCAATGCGGTAGAACCGGCGATCTCTTTTTTGTATTCCTCGATTTGTTTTAATAACTGCTCCATAACTACCGCGAAAATAAACCCTTATTATCAATAATCACATGACTCCCGGGCTGATTAAATATTGTTAGTTTTGCCAAAATCCTTACCATGAGTGATCTGTTTCACCTCGCTGATTTTCTTGACCCTGTGGATCCTTATGCCTTATCGCAGGATAATGGTTACAAGGATGGCCAGGTTGGCAAGTTCGTGGACAGCTATGTCGAGGATTTTCCCAACCTTGAAGACGCGGACCTGGTGCTGTTGGGCTGCGGCGAAGAGCGGGGTTTGCATGGGATGGATAACGGGAACCTTTCGCCTGACGCCATCCGGCACCAGTTCTACAGCCTTTATTTCTGGCATCGCGATTTCCGAATAGCTGACGTTGGCAATATCAAACGGGGTGCTTCACTGAACGACACATATGCCGCCCTGAAAACCGTATTGACCGAGATCCTCAGCCTCGGAAAAACAGCCGTGATCATAGGTGGGTCCCACGACCTGACACTGGCGCAATACGAAGCATACCGGAACCGTAAAACCATCATAGAAGCTACCTGCATAGATGCCCTGATCGACCTTACCATTGAGAGCCCCATGCGGAACGATAATTTCCTTATGGAGATGCTCACCGGTGAACCAAACTATATCAGGAACTACAGCCACCTGGCTTTCCAAAGCTACCTGGTCCATCCGGATATGCTTGAGACCATGGATAAGCTCCGGTTCGACTGCTACCGCCTGGGACATATCAAGGAGTATATGGAAGAAATGGAGCCGGTACTCCGGAATTCCGGGTTGCTCAGCGTGGATATCTCTGCGCTGGCACATGCATCTGCCCCCGCAAACCATATTTCACCCAATGGACTCAATGGCGAAGAAATGTGCACCCTCACCCGTTTCGCAGGCATGAGCCCGATACTGAACAGCATTGGTATTTATGGATACCGGGCAGACCAGGACCAGCAACAGCTCACCGCAAAACAGATCGCACAGATGATCTGGTATTTCATTGACGGCAGATACAAAGGCAAACAGGAGGCACCTATCCAGGAGCGGGAGAGTTTCCTGGAGTTTCACACCAGTTTTTCAGAAGTGGAAACTACCTTCCTGCAGAGTAAGAGAACCGGAAGATGGTGGATGCAGTTGCCTAACCGAAATTTCATCGCCTGCTCTTATAAGGATTATATGCTGGCCAGCAGCAACGAAACACCTGAACGGTGGTTAAGGGCACAGGAAAGAGAATAAAAATTATGTTAAGATCATCATTAAGTATTTTCCTTGTTGTTGCAGCAGCCCTGCTCAGTTCCTGCTCAACAGGCAAGCTGGTCAGCAAATCCCCTATCGTCAGACTTGGGGATGACAGTGTGTTCCGGAACAGCCATATCGGCATCTCTGTCTTCGATCCTACTACCCGTGAGTTCCTGTACCAGTACCAGGACGATAAGTATTTCATCCCCGCAAGCAACACAAAGATCTTCAGCTGCTACGCAGGCATGAAACTGCTTGGTAAAAACCTGCCAGGGATGTTCTACGTGGATATGGACACGGCTTTGGTACTCGTGCCTACAGGAGATCCAACCTTTCTGCATAAAGATTACCCGGACCAACCGGTGGCGGATTTTATCAGGATGATTGATAAGAAATCTTATATGGATCCCTCACCATGGAATGATAACGCGCTGGGCAGGGGCTGGAGCTGGGATGATTATAGCGCCTACTATATGGTGGAAAGAAGTCCTTTTCCCATCTACGGAAACGTAGTGCGATGGTACCAGGTGAAGTCGAAAAAAGACAATCCCCTCACACCTGCCGACACAGTGGATACTTTTATTTATTCTGATCCGGAACTTGATGGCCCCGTGGATTTCGGGAAACCGGGTTTTGGATTCCGTGTTGAACGAAAACTGGGCGCTAACGCTTTCACTATACACGAGGGCCGGGAAAGAAGTGCTGAAACAGATGTCCCATTTATTACCGATGGCATAAAAACAGCCGTTGCGCTGGTCCAGGACAGCCTTCATAAGGTGATCATTCCTATAGAGGCCGATAGCAAAGTAAAATATAAAGGCGTGCCTGAAGTGGTGTACAGCAGGCCTGTTGATTCCATGCTCAAACCTATGATGCACAGAAGCGATAATTTCTTTGCAGAACAAACCCTGCTCATGGCCGGGCAGGCCATCAACGGAAAACTTAGTACACCAGCCGCTGTGGAATCCATTACCGAGAACTTACTCCAGGGGATACCCGATAAGCCGAGATGGGCCGATGGCAGCGGGCTGAGCAGGTTCAATCTTTTCACGCCCCGCGATTTTATCTGGGTGCTCGACAAGATGAAGAATGAATTCAGCTGGGACAGGATCACGAATATTTTTGCCACAGGCGGGCAGGGGACACTCAGGACCTATGTGGCAGACAGCGGAAGGCTCTATGCAAAAACAGGAACCCTGACAGGTGTGATGGCCCTCAGCGGATACGTGGTCACCAGGAAGAATAAAGTGCTGATCTTCTCGATACTCGTGAATAATCACCAGCAGCCGGCAGCGGTGATACGCAGCCGCATGGCAGATTTCCTGCACAGTATCATCAACAATTACTGATTGAACATCCGAAGCAGGGCATCCCGCTTGAACTCGATGTAAGTTGGAGAGCCATCCGGTGTAGTATTTGGCTGCCTGCACGAAAACAGGTCATCTACCAGCCCCTTCATTTCTTTCTCATCCAACACCCTACCGGGCCTGACCACTCTTTGCGAGACCATGGTCCGGATGAGTTTTTCCCTTTTGGAAAACCTGATCTCGCTGGTGAAATGCTTGTATTGCTCGAGCAAATTTTCAATTACCTGTTTTTCGTTGCCCTGCTCCACATCCGCCGGGGTTCCCTGAATGACATAGCTGTGGGTTCCAAAGGGCTCGATCAGATAACCCAGTTGGGACAGGTCTGCCAAAAGCTCTTCCAGCATCACCGCATCTGCAGGGGTGAGTTCTATGTTAGAAGGGAACAGGCTTCTTTGTGCGGCGATCGCTTTTCCCTGGGCAGCATCGGTAAAACGCTCATACAGGATCCGCTCGTGGGCGAGTTGCTGGTTAACCACTATAAATCCCCGATTGGTAGTGACCAGGATGAATGTTTTTTGCATCTGCACGAGTACGGCATCCTGATCAACTTCTAATTTGCCAACCGTGGATACCGGCGCCGGTTCCTGGTGGAGCAAGGGCTGGGATTCCTGTATGTTGGGCTCGCCATAGAACTCCTTCCAGTCTTTCAATCCGCTGCTTTTTTCGATAAAATGTGCCTGGTGCTTTTGCGTGAAAGATCGATATAGTTGAGACGACGAGGCCGTCTGCTGCTTCTCTTCAGTGAACGGCTTGCTGATGGCATCCAGTTGCTGAACCTGCGGGTCCAGTTCAAAATCCAATGTTGGCATCACACTGTACTGGGCCAGCGCATGCTTCACCGCAGCCTGTATGAAAGCATATACGATCTTCTCATCCGCAAATTTGATCTCCTGCTTCGTTGGATGCACATTGATGTCAAGGGTTTCAGGATCCATGTCAATGAAAAGCACATACAAGGGATATGAATCCGCAGGGATCAGCTCCTGGTACGCGTTCATGATGGCATGGTTCAGGTATCCACTCCTGATATACCGGTTGTTGACAAAAATGTACTGATCACCACGCGTCTTTTTTGCCGTGTCTGGCTTGCCCACAAATCCTGATATATTGAGATAGTCAGTCTTCTCCTGAACACTGACCAGCCTGGCATTGTACTGATTCCCCAGCAACTGCACAATGCGCTGTTTGAGGTTTCCTTTTTCAAGGTGGAACACCTGCTGGCCGTTACTGGTAAAGGAGAAAAAAATTCCGGGGAACGACAATGCCACCCGCATAAATTCATCTACGATATGCCTTGTTTCAGCTGCATTGCTTTTCAAGAAGTTTCTCCTCGCCGGCACATTGAAAAAAAGATTTTTCATCGAGAAGCTGGTGCCGGTATTTGCAGAACATGGCTCCTGTACTTTAACTACACTGTTGTCGATCTCTATATAAGTTCCTGATTCATCCCCTTCCCTTTTCGTTCTCAACTCTACCTGCGATACGGCGGCGATGGACGCCAGCGCTTCACCCCTGAAGCCCATCGTTTTAATATGGAAAAGATCATCGATCTTCCGGATCTTGGAAGTGGCATGCCTTTCAAAACTCATGCGCGCATCGGTTTCACTCATTCCCCTTCCGTTGTCTATCACCTGCACGAGAGATTTTCCCGCGTCCTGTATGATCAGCCTGATCTCCGTTGCCCCTGCATCAACTGCATTTTCCAACAGCTCCTTCACCGCGCTGGCAGGGCGCTGGATCACCTCGCCTGCAGCAATCTGGTTGGCAATATTATCCGGAAGCAGCTGAATGATGTCGCTCAAATCACTTAATTTTAAAAGCTATAAAATTACGATAAATTAAGCTGATGCCTAAGTTCGCCGCACTGTTTCTAAGCCTCATTATCTTTTTTAATGCACATTCCCAGAAATCTTCCCGGCTTTCGAAAAATGAGTGGGTGGACAGTGTATTCAAAACCCTTGGTCCGGATGAAAAAATTGCCCAGCTGATCGTTGTAAGGCTCTCCACAATCGACGGTAAAACTGGTAAGGTGAGTTTTTTTGAGGAGAAGGCAGAAGAAGCATTGCGAAAATACAAAGTGGGAGGTATCTGCCTTTTCCAGGGTGGCCCGGTAAAGCAAACGCAAATGCTGAACCGTTTACAGGCCATTGCCAGTCTGCCGGCACTGGTATCTATCGATGCGGAAACCGGGCTGGGTATGCGGATGGATAGTGTTCGGGCATTACCAAGGCAGATGATGCTCGGTGCCGTAAACGATCCCAATATCATTTATGAATATGGAAGGTGGGTAGGAAAGCAATGTAAGCGCGTAGGCGTACATATGAACTATGCGCCGGACGTTGATGTGAACAATAATCCCGACAATCCGGTGATCAACGACCGGTCATTCGGAGAGAATAAAGAACGTGTTGCAGCATACGGTGTGATGTACATGAAAGGGATGCAGACCGAAGGCGTGCTGACCTGCGCCAAACATTTCCCGGGCCATGGGGATGTGGCGGTTGATTCGCACTACGACTTACCTGTGATCAATAAATCCCGACAGCAACTGGATTCCCTCGAACTGTATCCTTTCAGAAAAATGATCGAAGCAGGCGTAGATGCCATCATGATCGGCCATCTTTCTATTCCCGCCATTGACAACACAGCCAACCGGGCCTCATCCATCTCGTATAATAATGTAACGAAGCTGCTCAAGGAGGAATTGGGTTATAAGGGCATGATCTTCACCGATGCCCTGGAGATGAAAGGCGTGACCAAGTATTTTCCCGGGGGCGAGATCTCCCGCGAAGCCATAAGGGCCGGTAATGATATTCTATGCCTGCCTGAAGATGTGGAAGGTTCCATCAAAGAGATCAGGAAAGCCATCAATAAGAAAAAGATCCGATGGGAGCAGATCGACCAAAGTGTGCTGAAACTGCTACATGCGAAGTTCGATCAGGGGCTTGCCAACTGGAAACCGGTTGACACGAAGAATATCGTGACCGATCTCAACAGGGACTCTGATTCCATCAGGAGAAAAGTGGCGGAACACGCGATCACTTTATTGAACAACCAGGATGCCCGGGCATTTCCCCTTGCCCCCGGTACCCGCAACAGGATCGCTTACGTGGGCCTGGGAATCAGTAACGACAATGCTTTCGCCAGGAGGATGAGGGCCGATTACAATGCCGATGTGTTTTATTTCGACTATAAACAGGATTCCCTGAGGGTCATGTCAATGCTGCCTTTGTTGCAACAGCGTTATGACGCCGTAGTGGTTGGCGTGCACCAGCTCAGGAGGTATCCCGCCGGTAACTTCGGTTTGAGCAATGCTGCGGTAAACTTTGTCAATGGACTTCAGGGCAAGGTCAGCAATACGATACTCATATTCGGAAATCCCTATGCTGCCAGAAATTTTCCCAATGCAGCCAACCTTCTCGCATGCTATGAAGATGAGCGGATCGTTCATGAAACGGCTGCCGATATCCTTAACGGGCATCTCCTGAGTAAGGGAACGCTCCCGGTTACAGTTTCCCCTGCGTTCATGGCAGGTGCCGGTATCACGAATGGTATGCTGCTGCCTTCCGGATCCATAATTGGTATGGACGTCAGTGCTTTAATGGCGATTGATACTATTGCTGAAGATGCAGTGAAACAACAGGCTGCCCCAGGTATGGTAGTGCTGGTGGCAAAAGATGGTAAGATCGCTTACCACAAGGCGCATGGTTTCAATACGTACGACAGTACAGAGCCGGTAACGCTGGAAAGCATTTTTGACCTGGCATCGGTGACCAAGATCTGCGCTACTACATTGTCCATCATGAAGCTCTATGATGAAGGAAGACTTTCATTGGATGACAAGATCGGGCAGTACATATACTGGCTGAAAGGAACGGATAAGGAGAACATCACGGTGAGGGATATCCTCCTGCACCAGGCCGGATTGAAATCCTATATACAGTTTTATAAGGAAACGATCGATACGCTGACTGGCATCCCGAAAAACGGGATATACAGCAAAACGGTCTCACCGCAGTATTCACTTAGGGTGGCCGACAGCATGTATATGCAGCAGGCATGGAGGGATACCATGTACAAACGTATTGCGTCAAGTCCTTTAACCCTCCCCGCAAAACTGGTCTACAGTGATAATGATTTTATTTTCCTCGGACTCATTGTTCAGGCAATCAGCGGACTACCCCTGGACCAGTATGCAAAAAAACATTTTTATGATCCGATGGGATTGAGCACTACCGGCTTCAAGCCCCGCGAGCGTTTCCCGCTTTCCCGCATCGTGCCTACGGAAGATGAGAAGTATTTCCGTCGGCAACTGTTGCACGGTGACGTGCATGACGAGGGAGCTGCCATGTTTGGAGGCGTGTCCGGCCATGCAGGTTTGTTCAGCAATGCTTATGATATTGCCGTTATCATGCAAATGTTCCTCAACAAGGGTGTGTTAAATGGAAGGAGGTATCTCTCAGACACTACCGTAATGAGGTTTACCGGATACAACAGTGATATCAGCCACCGGGGTCTGGGATTCGACAAGCCTTACAAGGATAATACCATCAGGAAAGAACCCTATCCCGCCGCCAGCGCATCGCCGTTGACTTTTGGGCATACCGGTTTTACTGGTATTGCGGCATGGGCCGATCCATCGCAGAACCTGATCTTCATTGTCATGTCCAATCGAGTTCATCCCGGCAGGAGTAACAAGTTCGGGGAGTTGAATGTAAGGCCCAGGATGATGGAATCTGTTTACAGGTCGCTCCGGTAGGCTAAGGTTCAGCGTTAGTTCCCCATTTCCATCAGTTCGGCAACAATTTCTTTTTTCCGGGTAAAGGGGATGAAGTGGTTTCCCCCGGGGATGATCACCAGTTTCACTTTTGGCGCATTCACCAGTTGGGTTTTCGCAAACCCGGTATTTCCGGGAGGTACCCAACTGTCTTCGTCGCCATGTACCAGGTATACCGGGCATATCACTTTTTCAAAGTCCGGCACCAGCGCATAAACATCGTCCTTAAAATAGATCAGTTCGGTATTGCTCGGTCTGAACGAGCCGGGAAGTAAGTATCTGAAAGGAAATTTAGCCATAAGAAAACGCCACTCCTCCGTGGGTTCAAGTGCCGGATCAACAGAGCCGGAGATCAGCATGATCCCTGAGAACAACAAAGGCGCATCTGCAGCCATCTTCACTACCAGTGGTCCGCCCAGCGAATGTCCGGCGAGGTAGAAAGGCTTTCCATTTCTGATCTTGTCGAACACAGGCATCATCAAGCGGGACTGGTCGGCCAGTGGGAAGGCCTTGCCCATTCCGCTGAAACCAAATCCTGGCCGGTCTATGCCCACCATGCGGTACCGGGAAAGCAGGGTGGAGTCTTCCATGTACTGCTGGAAAGCATTCCAACTTCCGGGTGAGCCATGAATAAAGACTATCGTAGGTAGCGTATCGTTCCCTACTGAGACAAAATGAATATCGTTCCCGTCCACCCTGATCGTGTAGGTTTTCAGTTGGAGTCCCTTTCCGGCAAATGATTCTATTGCTGCCTGGTCAGCTGTTCTGAAGGTCATACAGCCGGGCGCAACAAGGATCCACAAGAAAAGAAAGGCCGACAAAACAATGGCGGAGAATGTCAGAATCCTGGGGATTTTGAGGGGAAGGCGCATAGATAAAAAAACCGTTCTCGCCGGAGAACGGTTTAAGGAATTACTGATTTTTCTTTTTTGGGGGACCAATGATGCGTTTGGGCTCCTTGTTTGGATTAGCCTGCTCGCGTGGCGGCCGCTGGTTATTCTCGCGGTTCTTATTTTCCCGGTTGCTGTTATCACGGGTCCTGCCCATTTCACGGGGTTTATTCTCGCGGTTCCGCGGGTTGCCGTCTTTTGGCTGGTTCTCTCGCTGATTCCTCGATTGTTGTTTTTTCTTTTGGCTGTTCCTTTCCAGGGTGCGAAGGCTGATCTGACCAACCAACTCAACAAACTGCGGTTCAGCTTCCTTCTTGGCTGCCGTATGCACTTCGGTAGTCTCCAGTTGTTCAACCTTGATCCCTTTCTGGTTCATGGCTTTGATCTTTTTTACTGTTTCGATCGAAAGCGGGTACTGAACGTTGCTGTCTGGCAGCACATACCACATCAGGTTGCGGAAGATGTCTTTCTTAACCAGAACGGCATTGCCTTTCATGGTTTCAAGAATGTCCGAATGGTCAGGGAAATGTTGTAATGCGTCCAGATAGGTATCCAGCTCGTAGTTCAGGCAGCATTTGAGCCTGCCGCACTGGCCGCTGAGCTTGGTTTGGTTGATGCTGAGATTCTGGTACCTGGCGATGGTGGTGGTCACGCTCTTGAAATCTGACAGCCATGTGCTGCAGCAGAGTTCCCGTCCGCAGGATCCTATGCCGCCCACTTTGGCAGATTCCTGCCTGGCGCCGATCTGCTTCATTTCCACTTTTACCTTGAATTCAGAAGCATAGGCTTTGATCAGTTCGCGGAAATCCACCCGGTCATCTGCCGTATAGAAAAACGTAGCTTTCCTGCCATCGGCCTGGATCTCCACCTCGCAGACCTTCATCTGGAGGTTGTACTGCCTGGCCATGGCCCGGGCCCTGACCAGGGCGCTGGCTTCCCGGGCCTTGTTTTCCTTCCACTTCTGCATATCCAGGTCACTGGTTCTGCGCAATACCTTCTTGATATCCGGGGAGGCCTCGTCCACATGCTTTTTCTTCATCTGGAGCCTGACCATTTCACCCGTGCAGCTGACTTCTCCCACATCAAAGCCGCTTACGCCCTCCACAGTGACCAGTTCGTGTTTGATAAAGGTTTGCAGGGTGTTATTTCGGTAGAATTCCTTTCTGCTGCCATTATTGAAAGATACTTCTATGATCCTGCAGGCGCTTTCGGGGTCATGAAAGGGCAGATTTGCAAGCCAATCGTGTACATTGAGCCTGTTACATCCTCCGCTACTACACCCGCCATTACTCTTGCAACCGGAAGGCGTTCCGTTTTTATTCGTTCCACATGAGCTACAGCCCATAATATTTATGTATAAGATTTATAAAGAAACCCCGTTCTACGGGGTTGATGGTCGAAATTACGACTAAATGGCCAATGTTCAGTTGACTATTGTTAGCGCATTATCCCGGATGATGTGGTAGATCCGGATGGTGAGTGCCTGGAACAGCATTTTTGCATTGGCGTTGCGCTCTATATAGTATACTGCCCGGTCCAGTTGCTCCACGATAGCCTGTTGCTGGCCCAAAGTCACCATTTTGTTCAGTCGTTCCGCAAAATCGATCTCGTTGGAGGGTATATGGAGGTTTTCCCGGCCAAGGATCCTGAGCCTGATGCTCTGTTCCAGGAGGTGGTTGAAGTACCGGAGCATTTGTTTCTGTTTTTCCCTTCCCAGGCCACTGATTTCGTTGGTCCACCTGACCTGGTCTGCCGGGCCGGTTCTAAGTGCCGCATTGAGCCAGCTCCTGATGGTCTCCTCCCAGTCGGATTCTGCGTGCTGCATGACCTGCAGTGCTTCGCGATAGTTCCCGTCAGCCACTGAGGCCGCCTGCCGTGCTATTTCTTCCGTGGCCCCGGTCCGTTTGACCAGTGCGTCGGAAATATCGCGCGTTTCAAGCGCGGGTATCCTGACCAGTTGCGTACGGGAAAGGATGGTGGGGATGATCTTGGATTCTTCCTGGGCTACCAGGATAAAAAGGGTATTGGCGGGCGGTTCCTCGATCAGCTTGAGCAGTTTGTTTCCTTCATTGCCGAGGTATTCCGGCATCCACATGATCAGGATCTTATAGACGCTTTCAAAGCTTTTAAGGTTTAGTTTCCTGATGATCTCGCCGCATTCCGTTGCGGTAATATTGCCCTGTTTATTTTCTGCTCCAATGAATTGGAGCCAGTCGTAGGCATTCCCATAGGGGTAAAGACGCACAAATTCCCGCCATTCGGTCACATAGTCGGTACTGACAGGCTTATCTCCTGGCTTCCTGGGTACCACCGGGTAGGAATAGTGAATGTCAGGGTGCACCATCGCGGCAGCTTTTTGGCAGGCTGGGCATTGGCCGCAGGCCTCATCGGGCGGGGTGGTCGGTTCTGCGTCGCCAAAAAGGGATGCTCCGGAGGACTGGTTTACTTTTTCGCAGACCAGGTATTGGGAAAGTGCCAGTGCGAGGGGCAAGCCGCCTGCGCCTTCCCGGGCTAAAAACAGGAGGGCATGGCTGAGGCGATTGCCTTTTACCATGCCCACCAGGTTTTGTTTAACGGCCGTTTGGCCGATGACTTCGTTGAAGGTCAAAATCAGTTCAGGTGTTTGGTGATCTCCTCGCTCATCGGGTTCACATTGCTGGGATAAACAGCCACCAGTTTACCTTTGGGATCAACCAGGAACTTGGTGAAGTTCCATTTGATCTCGGCATCCATGACGCCATTTTTTTCTTTTTGGGTGAGCCACTGGAAAAGAGGATGGGTGTCATCTCCCTTAACGGATACCTTTCCGGCCATTGGGAATTTCACGCCGTAGGTAGCGCTGCAGAATTCCTGGATCTCAGCATTGGTGCCGGGCTCCTGGCCGCCGAAATTATTGGCGGGAAATCCAAGGATCACCAATTTATCCTTGTACTGTTCATGCAGTTTTTCAAGGTCAGCATACTGCTTCGTGTAGCCGCATTTAGAAGCGGTGTTCACGATAAGGATGTGCTTCCCTTTATATTTTGCCAGATCGATGGTTTGGCCATCGATAGAAGGTACTTTAAAGTCGTAGATAGAAGTTGCCGCAAAAAGCCAGAAAGCCAGAACTGCGATGCTCAATTTTATCATAATCTGTTGATTTTTAAATTAACAACCGATCAGGTGATTGGTTGAACAAAAACAAAAGTACAACATTACCTTTTCTCGTAACTGCCGATATCCGGTTGCGCGTCCCTGGGTTTCCCTTCAAGATCTGAGGGGATCGACAGGTTTCGGCCTTTATTGATGGCAGGAGAGCGGCCCAGGTTGATCCGGAAATCATAGAACTTCCCATTGTCGTCGATGCTGTCGAACAAAGGCGGCTGGTTGACGAGGTTATTGATCAGGGTGATGTTGTTCAGGTTATTTTTCGCTTTGTACAGGCTGTTTTCCATGGTCACGTTGAAAGGAGTGGTGCCTCTTCTGAAGATCACCACTTCATCATCTACATTGCCAAAATCTCCCCAGAAAATATTGTTCGTCAACAGCGCTTTCATGCCATAAGTGTTTACCTGGTTGGTGCTGTCCCAATTGCTGATCACCAATACCGGTTTTTTGTGGGGCAGGTATACATTTGAATAACTGGCCACGGTGCAGTGGGTGATCTCATAGTCGCCCCCGTTGGCGAGCAGGATATTCAGTCCGCAATTGCTGATCAGGCAGTTCACCGCTTTGATACTGCTGTTGATGCCTGTCAGGCCTGCGTCATAAACGTTGTCAATAACGCATTCGCTCAGGCTGAGTTTTGGAAAACTACCTGTGGCTTTTGCAGCCACGATGCCCTGGTAGGCGTTTTTAATGATGGTGTACCTGAGGGTATTGGCGGTGCTGCTGTTCCTGAAAAATATGCCCGGCCAGCTGGCGGGAAGATCGCGGTATCCCTTATCGAGGCGGTCGCCCTGAAAAGTGATGCTGTCGGTTTTTGTGCCGTTGGCGATGAGTGTGCCATCTACCAGGAAGGGTGCGTCAGCGTGCAGGTGAACCCGGGTCCCTTTTTGGATGGTGAGGGAAACGTTGGGTGCTACAAGCAGGCCGTCAAGGATCACATAGGGAAGGGTTGCATCCCAGGTGGTGTTTGTGGTGATGATATTCCCCCGCAGGTATCTTGCGTTCTGGCCATAGGCGTCCAGCTGCACAAATCTGCTGTTGCCATTGAACTGGATGCGGATGCTGTCGCGCACAATAAAAGGTGCGTTTGCTGCTGTTGGATTGATGGTAACTGTAACAAAAACATAGACACTGTCGTTCGGCTCGATCTCTGTGCCCTGAACAAGGGGTCCGGTATTTCCATCTACGTTTATACGAAAAGGTGAGGCGGTACCACCCATCAGTTCTACGGAACTGAGGCGGAGTTTCTCATCGTTGTCATTAAAGATCTTCAGCGTTTGGGTGACGGACCCGGTTTGGGTAAATACGGTATCGAAACGAACGGTATCTATGGAAACAGAAACCCTTGCATCCGCCGATGTTGTAAAACTTTCCTTTTTGCAGGAAAAAAACAGGAAAAGGATCAGTGACGGGATTAAAATGATGGTCTTCCTCATGCGCAGTTTCAAATGTACAGATTGCTGGCTGAATTACTGCATGGCATAGGCCAGGGTGCACACGTAGAGGCGGGTGTCTTGTATTTCAAGAATAGCTGAGGAGCATGCATCGAGCGTTGCGCCGGTGGTGACCACATCATCCACCAGCAGGATGGATTTGTTTTTGAGTTCGGCGGGGTTTCGTATGGAAAAAAGGCCTTCTACGTTCTGCCACCGCTCCTCCCTTGATTTTTTGGTCTGGGTAGGGGAGGATCTGACCCTTTTCAGGGTGTTTTCAAGGATGGGAATGCCCAAAACCTCGGAAATTCCCCTTCCCAGGAGGGCGGCTTGGTTATATCCGCGTTGTTTTTCCCGGTTTTTGAACAGGGGCAGGGGTAGGATCAGGTCCAGGCCGGTAAACCGGGGGGAGTTGAGCAGGTCCCTGCCCATCAATTTCCCGAGGTAAACAGCGAGCTTTTCCTGGCCTTTATATTTCACCTGGTGGATGAGGTGTTGAACCCTTGATGCGGGTGTAAAGTAAAGCAGGCTCATTGCTGCGGCGATGGATGCGCGGCCATAAAAAATTTTTTCTGCCGGGTTATTTTCTAATGATGCAAAATCTGTGAAGGGAAGTTCTGTCAGGCAAGTGAAACAAATGAATTGTTCCCGGTTGCTGATCTCCCGATAGCAGCATCTGCATGTATGTGGATAGAAAAGATGCCTGACCGAATAAGCGATATGTTCCAGTTGGTGGAGCATCAGAAGAACATTTGATAAACTTCTTCAACCCTGCCTGCTGTAACCACTTCGATCTGGGTAGAAGCATTCGGTTGTCTCCTGTTGTGTTTGCTGATGACGATCTTTTCAAAGCCGAGTTTTTCAGCTTCTGCAATACGTTGGTCGATCCTGTTGACTGCCCTGATCTCACCACTCAGTCCTACTTCGCCCGCGAACACAACCTGCTGCGGGATGGGAACGTCTTCAAAGGAGCTCAGCAGCGCGGAGACCATGGCCAGGTCGAGCGCAGGGTCTTCAATCCTGAGTCCGCCTGTTATGTTGATGAATACATCTTTTGTTCCGAAGTGGAAGCCGCCTCTTTTTTCCAGGACGGCGAGAAGGAGTTGAAGCCTTCTTGCGTCAAAGCCACTTACTGTTCTTTGCGGTGTTCCATAAACGGACGGTGTAACCAGTGCCTGCACTTCAACAAGTAAGGGTCTCAGTCCTTCCATGGTAGCGGCAATGGATACCCCGCTGAGCTGATCTTCCTTCTGTGTGATGAGTATGTCTGATGGATTTGTCACAGGCTTCATTCCCACCGATGACATTTCGTATATACCGAGCTCAGATGTAGACCCGAAGCGGTTTTTCGTGGTTCTCAGTATCCGGTAGGCATAGTGCTGGTCTCCTTCAAATTGCAGTACGGTGTCCACCATATGTTCAAGCAGTTTTGGTCCCGCTATGGTTCCGTCTTTGGTGATATGGCCGATGATGAATACCGGTGTTTGGGTTTCTTTTGCGAACCGTTGGAACTCTGCGGCGCATTCGCGGATCTGGGAAATGCTTCCTGCAGATGAATCAATAAAGCTTGAATGGATGGTTTGAATCGAATCTATGATGACCAGTTGGGGTTTCAGTTTTTTTATTTCCTGGAAGATGACCTGTGTAGATGTTTCAGTGAGCAGGTAGAACTCCGGATGTTTTATATTCAGCCTGTCTGCTCTCATCTTGATTTGCTGTTCACTTTCTTCCCCACTTACATAGAGCGTCAGCAATTCATTAAGTTGTAAAGCATTCTGGAGGAAGAGGGTAGACTTTCCAATTCCCGGTTCACCGGCTACCAGGATCAGTGAGCCGGGGACGATACCACCACCGAGAACCCGGTTGAGTTCCGGATCCTTTGTAACGATCCTTTTTTCTTCACTGCTTTCAATGTCGCTTATCGATATGGTTTTGCCGCCGTGTTTTGGAACATCTTCCTTCCAGGTGTTTGCCGTCTTTGAATTATCTTTTTGTATGATCTCTTCCACGAAACAGTTCCATTGCTGGCATGAAGGACATTTGCCCACCCATTTCGCAGATTCGTAACCACAGTTGGTGCAAAAAAACGACGATTTGACTTTACTCATTCGGTAAAGGTAACTGCGACATTGAATTGAACGGCGATGAAAAAATGGAAAGAGGAAAGAAAAAAACCAGGAACATGTATGGAAAAAAACGGGTCTTTTTTAAATGTAAAAAGGGCCAACTTTCGCTGACCCTTGATACTTACTAACCCATTAAATTCTTGCACTAAATTACAAATTGCTCCCAGATAACAAAATTAATTTTTAGGGGTGTGAATAACTTTTGACCCTGCCTGCCTGCTTGCGGAAGGCGTATTAAAGCGTTGTTAATCAGGTAGTTAGCTATATTTCTAAGGCCGTCTGCCGGGCAGTTTGACAATTTGACTTTGCCGAAATCGTGCTGAAAATCAGGTCTGTCAAAACGTCGCTAAATTTTGGAATTTTTGAGAATGGAGATCAATTTGCAGTGATATTTGTATAATTAATAAAACATAGGAAATGGGTTCAATTTATTTGGTTTCGATCATTTTTGTGGGTATCAGCATGCTGGTATCCTGGCGCCTGAAAAGTAAGTTTAACCAGTACAGTAAGGTAGGGCTGGCTTCCGGGTTCTCCGGGAAGGAGATTGCCGAGCGGATGCTCCGGGAAAACGGGATTTACGATGTTCAGGTCATTTCGGTGGACGGATTCCTGTCTGACCACTACAATCCGATGAATAAAACGGTCAATTTGAGCCCAGACGTATACCAGGGGCGCAGTATAGCCGCTGCAGCCGTTGCCGCCCATGAATGCGGGCATGCGGTGCAGCACGCAACCGCCTATAGCTGGCTGATGCTCCGGAGCCGTCTGGTCCCCGTGGTGCAGTTTAGCTCCAATATGGTCCAGTGGATCCTATTAGCGGGTATCCTGCTGGTCAACGTATTCCCATCGTTATTGCTGGTTGGCATCGGTCTTTTTGCCATGACCACCATATTCAGCGTGGTCACCCTCCCCGTGGAGTTTGACGCCAGCAATCGTGCCCTGGCCTGGTTGAGGACAACCGGTGTTACCACTGAGACGGAGTTCCCTAAGGCCAAGGATGCCCTTAAATGGGCCGCTACTACCTACGTGGTTGCCGCGCTGGCCTCTATCGCCACCCTGGTGCAGTATATACTGATCTACCTCGGAGGCCGGAGCAGGGATTAGTTTTGGAATGTGATGAATGTGTGATGATAGTCAATAATTGGCCCGGCTGCCTTTGGCAGTCGGGCTTTTTTGGCGGTATAGTATACCAGAACAGGGGGTGGTCTGACCCGCCGGGGGCTAATGGGCTCACTGGCTGGAATTCCCCGTAAATACAATGTTGTGTGAAGATGGCAGTAGGTTACGGCTCTAAATGCCCTGACGGCGCGCCGCAGACATGCCTAAAAATCAGAAAGGTCGCGAGTTCATCGCGACCTTTCTGATTATAGTATCCCTTAATTACTCACATTACCTTCATTCCTCGCATTTATCACATTCCAATTAAGGGTTCTGGGTTACTTTAGGATTGGCGTTGATCTCGGCCTGGGGAATCACCCACTGCCAATCATTAGACCCTGCTGCCAGGGTCATTAGAACCGCCAGTGACGATTGGTGGTTGGACCCTGTTCCCGTTCTGTCGAGGGACATATTGAGGCGTTTGAGGTCCAGGAACCGGAATCCTTCGCCCCAGAGTTCCACCCTGCGGCTGTTCATGATCAGGTTGAGCAGGGCGGCGCCGGTTTCGGTTGGCTTTGTATAGCCTGGTACACGGGTGGCCTGGAAGGTAGTGAACACGGTCGCTGCCTGATCATCCCTGCCATCGCGGGCCAAAGCTTCGGCTTCGATCAGGAACATTTCAGCGGCGCGCATATAGGGAATATCTCCAACGGAATTGGCAGCATCCTTAGCGCGGAATTTCTGGTTCATGAAGTTCCGCCTGTCGCCGCCTGGAGGTGTAACTATGGTTATACCGGGTGCGGTGACATTAGGTATCCAAAGCGCCCTCCTTACATCATTGGTAGCCATTGTGTTGTACAGTAGCGCATTGATACATTTTGGATTGGTCCTGATGTTGGTAGAGTTGAAATTGAAGCTGATATAAGCCAGGTAAGCCGTGAAAAACTCGGTCTGGTCGTCGATCTGCTGGCTTCCCCACATCCACTCAGGATTGTTCCAGCTGTTGAAACCTTCCAACTGTTGCGCGCCGGTCATGAGTGTGAACCCTGTTCTCGCAGCGGCGGCTTTCGAAGCAGCAAGTGCCCACTCCTGTTGGGTAAGGGCAACACGGGCCTGTATACCGCGAACCACGTTCACGTTGAAATTGGATTTGTCGGCCCGGGCCCTTGCCGGAGCCATTAGTGTTTCCGCTGCTGTCAGATCATCATTGACCTGTTTGTAAACTTCTGCCACAGTAGACCTGGCTGCACCTTCCGTTGTTGGTGTCAGCACCAGTGGAACGCCCGGGTTAGCATTCGCATCACCTTTTACAAAACGCCTGCCATAGAGCTGAATCAGGTTGAAATAGCTCCAGGCCCGGTAAGTCAGGGCCTGACCTTTGATCGCATTTTTTTCAACCTCAATACCCGGTGTCTGATCGATACCATTGATCAGTACGTTTGCGTTGGAGATGATGCGATAATAGAACTGCCAGGGGAAAGTTGAACCACCATTGGCGTTGCGATGATCGAGATACCTGTATACGCCCAGGAACCAGCCGTTCGACTGTCCTGCGAATACGTAATCCTCACCCATACATTCATTATAGATCATCACAGAGCCCTGTCCAAAGATGCCCTGGTTGCCATAAGCCATGAACATGGAACGGTGTATTCCATTCAATGCGGCTGTTGCATTGGGCACACTTGCCAAAACCGAGCTGGCATCCACCGCAGTTGTTGGTCTTGTTTCCAGGTATTCTTTCTCACACGATGTATTCAGTAAAATCATTGCTGAAAATCCAACGATCAAAGAAGTTATTCTAAAATTCATTTGTTTGGATTTGTAGATTATAAATTAACGTTTATGCCAAAGTTGAGAACCGTGGCAGGAATATATCCGATTGATGTTACACCGGAGAATGCCTGCATGGGGTTCATACCTTTTCTTTGGGTGAACATTTTCACGTTTTCCGCAGAGACGTAAAGACGACCGGAGTTGATCGGAAGGGTCCTGCTGCCCAGGCGGCCCTTGAATTCCCATGCAAAAGTGATGTTCTGGATGTTTACATATGATGCATCGGTCAGCCACCGGTTACTGGCAGCGCCAAAGTTTGACGTTTGTGCGTTGTCCATCCTTGGCACATTGGTCACGTCCCCTGCTTTTTGCCAGCGGTTCAGCATATCCGTATGGAGCGATGCACCGTATGTTCCTGAGTGCATATAAGCTGCATAAGTATCATCATACGTCAGGCCGCCCTTCTGCCAGTTGATCAGTGTAGACAGGGTGAAATTCCTGTAACGGAATGAGGTAGTGAAACCACCGTACCAGTCAGGAATAGCACTGCCACTGTAATCAAATTTGGCGTTGGTTGGGTTGAGCACTACGGAGTCTCCTTTGCCTGTTATCCTCACAGCGGTTCCCGGGTTTGCCAGGAAAAGTCCAGCTCCATCATTTGGATCAACACCATACCACTGCCTTAACCAGTAGTCATTGAGGGATTTGCCCACCATCAGTTTTTTGGTTCCTGAAATGATCTCCTGCTGTGGCAGTTTGGTGATACGGTTGATGAATGTGGTTGCGTTAAAGCCAATGTTCCAGGTAAAGTCTTTGGTCCTGATCACATCTGCGTTAAACGAGATCTCGAATCCACGGTTATACATACTTCCCACGTTTCTGGTTGTTCCAGTGAAACCACTCGATAGTGGAAGGGGAACGTTGAAGATCAGGTTATCAGATACGCGGTTAAAATACTCAAATGTACCGCTGATCCTGTTGTCCCATACTGTGAAATCTAAACCGATATCAAATTGTTTGTTGGATTCCCATGAAAGGCCTCCATTACCCAGTGTAGTCTGTTGCAGGATTCCGGGGTTCAGACCGTTATTCCTGCCAATGGTATACAGCTGCTGGTAGGGGTAGTAACCGATACCGGCATCGTTACCAGTTGTACCATAAGAACTGCGGATCTTCAGGAAGTTAATAAATCTGACGCCCGACATGAAGTTTTCTTTAGTCAGTACCCAAGCTGCGCTGGTGCTCCAGAAACGACCCCATCTTACGGTATCGTCAAAACGGCTGTTACCATCTGTACGTCCGCCAAGGGTGAAGAAATATTTTCCTTTATAGTCGTACTTGAAATTGGCAAAATAACTTTCGACACGATAATTGTCTTCCTGTGATGACAGGTTGGTTGTGGTGGTGAAGTTGGCCAGTTCCACGTTACCGGTAGCCACCTGGTTTTGCCTTGAGCCGGTCAGGTAGTCTTCTTTCTGCTTATAATTCTCATGTCCCAACAGTACGTCAAATCCATGGTCCTTAACCGTTTTGTTATAGTTCAGGAGTTGGTTAAAAGCCGTACCAGCGATCGTCTGGTAATCTTTGGAAGACCTACCTGAGGGGGCACCGTCACCGATCACAGGGTTCTGATACGTCAGGTCATAGCGATTGGTATAATCGGTGGTAAAGTTGGTAGTGAACTTAAGGTCCTTCATCAGTTTGATCTCGGCATAAGCACGGCCGTTAAATACGTTCCTGCTGAAGTATTCCCTGCTCAGTTCGTTCTCAGCAATGGTGTGGCGGCCGCCATAAGCACCGGCTGGACGTGACAGACCTGGAATTTGAGTGCTGTTTCCGAAATCATATTGCCTGTTGCCATTAGCGTCCAGAAGATACTGTCCGGGTCTGGCGGGGTCGTATGCATAAACGGGATAAATCGGCCCCATCCGGGCTGCGAAGAAGAAGGGGTTTACGATGGAGTTGCTACCATCAGCTGAGGCGAAGTTACCGCCGCTCTTTACGAACGACAGATTTGTTCCGATCTTCAGCCAGTTGTTCAACTGGGAATTCACATTGGCCCTTGCATTGAAACGTTCGAAATCGGAACGGTTGATGTATCCGTCTTCTTTCAGGTAAGCGAAAGATATGAAATGATCTGTTTTGTCGGCCGCGCCGCTGAAATTCACACTGTATTCGTTACGGATGCCTGTTCTTGTAACAGGATCGAACCAGTTGAGGTCTTCGGGCCTGTAAACACTTCTTGCATTGGGATTGAGTTTCCCGTCCACACCTACAACCTGATTTTTAGGCAGGTCGTAAGGGTTATAAGCGAGTAGATCAACGATACCATTCTGGCCGGTAACCAAGCCTGATGCCTGGTTGCTGGCGGCAGTTAAAGAAAGTGGATTAGTTGCCCTGTAGGCAAGGCTGTTACGGTATGCTTCCCACATCAATGGGTAGTACTGGTCACCATTCACCCTGTCGTAATCCGGGATCGCCCTTGAAGTAAGACTGGTGTTTACTTTCACGCTCACATTAGATTTTCCTTTACGGCCTTTTTTGGTGGTGATGATCACAACGCCGTTTGCAGCGCGTGACCCGTATAATGAAGTGGTTGCAGCGTCTTTCAGGACGGAGATGCTTTCCACGTCATCCATGTTGATGTTTGAAAGGGCAGATGAGAAAGGAACCCCGTCTACCACGTATAATGGCTCGTTTGACGCAGTTACCGAACCAAAACCACGGATACGCACTGATGGTGCTGATCCAGGCTGACCGTTGGCAGTCACAGCTGCAACACCCGGCGCTGTACCGATCAGGGCCGTACCTACGTTGGTCAGCGGCCTGTTCTGGATATCCTTGGCGGAGATCTTGGCGGCACTACCCGTAAAGTTTTCCCTTTTTGCGGTACCATAAGCTACCACAACTACATTTTCCAGCGCCTTGGCTTCGCTGGTCATGACCACATTGAGGGCGGTCTGGTTACCAAGTGCTACCTCTTTTGAGCCAAAATCAATAGCGGTGAAGACCAGGCTTTTGGTTCCTGCCGGAACACTGATGCTGAAATCACCTTTTTCATTTGTAGAACTTCCCTGGGTGCCATTCTTGATCAGCACAGATACGTTGGAAAGGGGTTTGCCGGTTTCATCCAATACTTTTCCGGTGATCCTTCTATCCTGCGAAATACCCTGTGACACAAAAAAGAATAACGCCAGAATCAGAGCTGACAGAACTTTCATAAGCGTTAGTTTAGTTTGAAGTGCAATTTACATGTGAAACAAAAGAAAAGGTTAAAAAGCTGCATCTGAGCTTAACTATTTGTTAAAACCCATAGCTAACAGGAACAATTTGTTGAATTAATGGGGTCTTCTGCAGGCTTTTATTGAAACATTTTTAAGGCGGGGAGCGTGCGGATCCGCACCGGAGGGGTCAAAGTTTGATCTCTTCGCCGTTATTATCGTAGAAATGGAATTCCGTCAGGTGGTAGGTGTTGTTGGATTTGACGGATAAGTTCAGTTTGTATTTCCAGCCCCATTTGCGTCTCATGGAGATGAATCCCTTGGTGAGGTAAGCATGCATGATGGGGTGCACTGCTATGACCAGCGTTTTGTGCTTCTGCATGGTCAGGTAGCTGATGTTTTTCTCGATCTCGTCCTCCAGGATCAGTGCGGAGGAGATTTTCCCGGTGCCCTGGCAGGATGGGCAAAGCTCCTGGGTGTTGATGTTCATCTCGGGCTTCATACGCTGCCTGGTGATCTGCATGAGGCCGAACTTGGAGATGGGAAGTACGGCGTGTTTCGACCGGTCCGTCTTCATAAAGCCTTCCATGGCTTCCACCAGTTTCCGTTTGTTTTCGGGGAACTTCATGTCGATGAAATCAACCACAATGATACCGCCGATATCCCTCAGCCTGAGCTGTCGGGCAATTTCCTCGGCGGCTTCCAGGTTGGTCTGCAGCGCATTTTCTTCCTGGTTGTTGCCAACGCTCTTATAGCCGCTGTTTACGTCGATCACATGCAGGGCCTCGGTGTGTTCGATGATCAGATAGGCTCCACTGGGCAGGTTGACGGTTTTACCGAATGCTGCTTTTACCTGTTTGGTGATGCCAAAATGATCAAAAATAGGCGCACCATTATGGTAGTAGGAAACGATGTCCAGCTTATCCGGCGCTATCTTCTGGATATAGTTCCGGGTATCGTTGTAAATACTCTTGTCGTTCACAATGATCCGGTTAAAATCCTCGTTCAGCAAGTCGCGCAGCATGCTTGTGGCCTTGGTTTGCTCGCTCAGGATCTTGGCCGGGGCAACGGCGCCTTTCAGGTTTTTCTGAATGATGGCCCAGTTGTTGACCAGGTTATTAAGGTCCTCATGAAGTTCGGCTGTATTCTTCCCTTCTGCGGCGGTACGCACGATCACCCCGAAATTCTTCGGTTTTATGGATTCTACGATCTTCTGGAGTCTTCTGCGCTCCTCGGAAGAATGGATCTTCCGCGAAACGGCAATGATGTCATTGAAAGGAGTGACAACAACAAACCTGCCGGGCAGGGAGATCTCGCAGCTCAGGCGGGGTCCTTTGGCGGCGATGGGTTCCTTCAGGATCTGAACCAGGATGTTGGGCTTCTGGCCCAAAACCTCGTTGATCTTACCGGTTTTGACGATTTCGGGTTCCACCTCAAATTTGGCAAAATCCATCCCTCCGGGGGAATTGTCGTTCATCGCGGTGTGGGTATACTTGAGGAGCGACTTAGCGTATGGGCTGAGGTCTGTATAATGCAGGAAGGCATCCTTTTCAAACCCAACGTCCACAAATGCAGCATTGAGCCCGGGGATCAGTTTTTTGACCTTTCCCAGGTATAGATCTCCCACTGCGAAACTGGCGTCTGCTTTTTCATTATGCATCTCAACCAGTCGCTTATCCTCTAAAAGGGCGATCTCAACACCCTGCGGTGCCGCATTTATAATTAATTCTTTATTCAAGCGTAAACACACTTATGACCTACATAAATGTCAGTATGCCGATAACTGGCTCAATCGTTATGGTA
>JBBAJN010000001.1:0-1369 GCA_040404045.1 Chitinophagaceae bacterium | reverse complement strand
ATATCCTCCTGGCGGAGGCCGGGGGATTATTTCTTCCCTTTCTTATGACGGTTTTTTCTCAGGCGCTTTTTACGCTTATGTGTAGCTATCTTATGACGTTTCCTTTTTTTACCACAAGGCATTGTAATGAATTTATATTGTTAATAGTTTACTGCAAAGAGTTGATCTTCTCGTCTATCGCTTTCAGAAGTTCCGGATTGGCAACTTTCTTCCTGCCCTCACTGTACCATTTTACCGCGTTCACCTTGTCGCCCGATCTTTCATAAGCTTCGGCAAGAAGGAATACGGCCTCAGTGTTTCCGGGTTCCCTTAGAGCTACGGTTTTCAACCTTTCTATAGCCCTGTCGAACTGCCCCGTCATCATCGCACCATAGCCCAGCATGAACTGGGCATACATATTGGTACTGTCTTTCTGGGCCACTTCCCTGATCTTCATGATCCCTTCCATTGGCGAAGAGGCACCTGAAGCTCCAAAAATGAAAGTACTTCCCCATCCAACCTTGGCCGAATCATTTGCCGGATTCATCTCTAAAACCCTGTTGAAAAGGCCCTGGGCCTGATCCGCCATCCAGGTTCTGGTGGCAGGGTCCGAAACAGTTTTTAACTCCTCCAGATAAGATTGGGCGGCAAAGTTGAGGTTTTTCTCTGTATTTTCCAATTTAGCCTTTTCGCCCAGATACCAGAGATATGGCGCGTCCTGACCGGCACTGTCCCTCCAGAACCCGGCCAGCTGATCGTACAGCGCTAACTTCTGGTTTTTGAGGTCCCCACGGGTGATAGAGTTCTCCAGGGTGGTAATGCGAGCTTGTTGTTCGGGGCTCAGCTGCTTTCGGGCCTCCGCCAGGATACGGTCAGTGGTATTAACTAAAGAAGCCGTATCCCTGGGGGATTGGGTAACCCCTTTGGGATAAGGCTTCGTTCGGCCGAAAAAATATAGTACGAATAACAGAATAATACTGCCAATCGCAACAAGCCATTGTTGCTTCATCAAAATGATTTAAGCTGCGAATTTAACGCAGTTAAGCCATTTCTTCAGCACCATCATCTTTAATAGCTGTGTCCAGCTGTAATTTTTTAACTTCCTGTACAAACTCTTTGGCTGGTTTGAAAGCAGGAATGAAGTGTGCAGGGATGTGAACCGCGGTGTTCTTCTTGATGTTGCGGCCAATTTTGGCAGCCCTTTTCTTGGTGATGAAGCTTCCAAATCCCCGGATATAGATGTTTTCACCCTTCGCAAGGGATTCTTTCACTTCCTTGAACATGGTTTCAAGGGCTACCAGAACGTCCACCTTGGGGATTCCGGTTTTTTCTGAAATGTTGTTGATCAGATCGGCTTTTCTCATTTTCTGAGTTTTTTAATGGGATATTA